>JBILPY010000006.1:0-28457 GCA_044373575.1 Prosthecobacter sp.
CCGCCGCACTTATGAATCCGCCCGCGCTCAGTCACAGGCCAGCATCGCTGACTATCACGGCGTCATGCTCACGCTCACCAGCGATGTCGCCTCCAGCTACTTCCTGCTGCGCGCCTACGATGCCGAAGTCACTGCGCTGCGTCAGACGAACGACCTCCGCACCCGTTCGCTCGGGCTCATCGAGCAGCGTTTCAAAGCAGGCACCATCCCCGAGGTCGATCTCGCCCGCGCCCGCACCGAGTTGGCCACGGGCAAAGCCGAACTCGCCGATGTGAAGCGCCTGCGTCAGGAGACCGCCGACATCCTCGCCATCCTTTGCGGTGAACCCGCGAGCACCTTCACCATCGCTGAGCGACCCATCTCCGGCTCACCGCCGGGCGTGCCAGCCGGGATTCCTGCCGAGGTACTGGAGCGTCGCCCCGATGTTGCCGCTGCCGAGCGCCTCGTCGCCGCGCGCAATGCCGAGGTCGGCGTGGCCACCTCGTATTACTTTCCCTCCATCAAGCTCACAGGCGACGCCGGATTCCTCAGCCTGAAATCCAGCTCCCTCTTCAGCGCCGACAGCAAAGTCTGGTCCATCGGCCCCGAGATCAGCCTGCCGCTCACCGGCTACGTCCTCATCGGCTCCCGAGTTCGTCAGGCCAAAGCCGCACGCGAGGAAGCCATCGCGAACTACCGTCAGGCCGTGCTCGGCGCGGTGAAGGACGTGGAGACCAGCCTCACCCAGATCCGCAGCCGCCGCGAGCAGGCCGCCGCGCAAAGTGAAGCCCTCGCCGCTGCCACCCAGTCCACCGCTTTGATCCGCTCCCTCTACGAAAGCGGCAGCCTCAGCTACCTCGAGCTGCTCGATGCCGAGCGCACCCTCCTTCAGCTCCAGCGCCAGAGCGCCCAGATCACCGCCCAGCGCTTCGCCGCCACCGTCCGCCTCATCAAAGCCATGGGCGGCGGCTGGTGAAATCAGACTTCGTGGTGAGGAGGCTTGCACCGATGTGAGCGCCTGCCACACTCGCGGCCCATTTATGTCCACCATCGTTGTTGCCCAGAAAAACGGCGTCGCCTGCATCGGCGCTGACACCATGAGCTCTCTCGGCTCACTCCGCCAGAAGGCCAATCACATCGTCAACAAGACGAAGATCACCAAGATCGGCGACACCTTCATCGGCCTCACCGGCACCTCCACCAGCCTCGTGGTGATGAACAGCTACTTCGCCAATCCCGAGCGTCCGCGCGACTTCTCCAGCACGTCCGCGATCTTCGAGTCCTTCCGCCACGCGCACCATTGGATGAAGGCCGAGTACTTCATGTCCACCATGCCCGACAAAGGCGAGGAATACGAAACCACGCAGTTCTACGGTCTCATGGCAAACCCGCACGGCATCTTCGCGCTCTACTCGTATCGCAGCGCGCAGCAGTTCCATCAATTCTGGTCCGCTGGCTCAGGTCGCGACTTCGCCCTCGGGGCCATGCAGAGCGTCTATGATCAGTGTGATGACGTCGTGGACATCGTGAAAGCTGGCCTCCACGCCGCCGCCGAGTTCGACAGCTCCACCGCCGGGCCCTTCGAGATCTTCCAGTGCCCCCTCGCGGAGGTGGAATCACCCTTCAAAGCGGTGAAGCCCGCCAAGCCGACGAAGAAGCGCGCCAAGAAATAGAGGCTCCTGCCAATCCTCGGCTCCCAAGCAGCAAAAGTGGCGACCTTTCTTCAGACGAAGACCCTCGTTGCTGAGACAGGGGTCTCTTGTTGCGACACGAGGCCGAATTGTTGAGACACCCAGGAGATTTGCGGACTGACATGAGGCTTTCGTCGGCCCGCAGAGCACTTTCGTCAGCCGACATGGGGCGTTTGTCAGCCGACATAAAGCTCTCGTCGGCCCGCAGAAGGTTTTCGTCGGCCCACATGAGCCTCTCGTCAGTCCGCAGATCACTTTCGTCGGTCCACAGAGGACTTTCGTCGGTCCACAGAGGACTTTCGTCAGCCGACATGAGCCACACGGCGGCCCGCATGGGGCTCAGGTCGGCCGACTTGGAGGGCGCGTCAGCCATTGTGGCAAAGCAGCCAAGGCTTTCCTGGAAAATGAAGCGCCATCTGCGTTTATGACTGGCTGATGAAATCCCAACTCCTCCCTCTTTTCCTCGTCTCACTCGCTCTCGCCGATGGTCCCAAGGACAACCTCGCTGAAAACGTCCGCCCCATCCCGCCTCCCGGAGTCGCCGTGCCGGAGGCGGATGCCAAAGCTCTCCAGCAAGGTCTGACGGAATTGCGCACGGTCATCGAGGCTGCCGCCAAAGCCCAGGCGAAGAACCCGAAGCTGGCCGACCTACTCCCCGACGTGGAGGTGTATCACAAGGCCGTGGATTGGGCGCTGAAGTACAACGAAGTCCACAAACTGACCGAGCTGAAAGCCGCTCAGGAAATCATCGCCGAAGGCAAACAGCGCGCCGAGCAGCTCAAGAACGGCCAGCATCCATGGACGACGCAGAAGGGGCTCGTCGTGCGCGGCTATCGCTCGAAGATTGATGGCTCCGTGCAGCCCTACGGCATGGTCATTCCTGAGAGCTACAGCGGCGCGCCATCGCGTCTCGATGCCTGGTGCCATGGCCGTGGTGAGACGCTGAGCGAGATGGGTTTCATCGACCAACGCCGCAAGCAGGTGGGCAATGTCGCTCCGGCGAACACGCTCGTTTTGCACCCCTATGGCCGCTATTGCTGCGCGAACAAATTTGCGGGTGAAGTGGATCTACTTGAGGCGCTCGATCATGCCAAGAAGTTCTACGCCATAGACGAAGATCGCACCATCGTCCGCGGCTTCAGCATGGGTGGTGCCGCCGCCTGGCAGTTCGCGGTGAACTACGCCGAGAAATGGTGCGCCGCGAACCCTGGCGCTGGCTTTGCCGAGACACCGGAGTTCCTCAATGTCTTCCAGAGCGAGGACGTCTCCAAAATCCCCGCTTATGAAAAGACGCTCTGGCATTGGTACAACGCCACCGACAGCGCCCTGAACCTCTTCCACGTCCCCACTGTGGCCTACAGCGGCGAGATCGATAAGCAGAAGCAGGCCGCCGACATCATGGAGAAGTATCTCCGCGAGGAAAACATCGAGCTGACCCACATCATCGGTCCGCAGACCGCGCACAAAATCGAGCCGAATGCCCTGATCGAAGTCGAGAAGCGCCTCGCCGCCATCGCCGCTGTCGGTCGTGATCGCACGCCGCGTGAGATCAACTTCACCACTTGGTTCCTGCGCTACAACACCATGCACTGGATCACGGTCGATGAATTGGAGAAGCACTGGGAACGCACCCGCGTCCATGCCGAAATCACCGGCGATGCCGAGGTCACGATCAAAACGCAGAACGTCGCCGCCATCACGATCGACATGCCCGCCGGTCATTGCCCGCTCAGCGTCCGCGAAAAACCCAGCGTGAAGATCGACGGCACCGCGCTGGAGGTCGAGCGCCCCAAAACAGATCGTTCCTGGCTCGTCCACCTCCGCCGCAGCGGTGGCAAATGGCAGCAAACCCTCACCGCCCATGAAGACGGCAAGCTCGTCAAACAACACGGCCTCTCCGGCCCCATCGACGATGCCTTCATGGACAGCTTCCTCTTCGTGAAACCCACCGGCACCGCCATGAATGACAAAGTCGCCGCTTGGACCAAAGCCGAGATGGACCGCGCCAGCTTCGAGTGGCGTCGTCAGTTCCGTGGCGATGCCCCCGCCAAGGAAGACAAAGCTATCACCGACGCCGACATCGCCGCCAACAACCTCGTCCTCTGGGGCGATCCACAGAGCAACGCCGTGCTCGCCAAAGTCATCGCCAAACTCCCCATCCAGTGGACGAACGGCAAGCTCATCGCCAACGACAAAACCTACGACACCGCCACCCACGCTCCCGTGCTCGTCTATCCGAACCCGCTGAACCCGAAGCGCTACATCGTCATCAACAGCAGTTTTACTTACCGCGAATACGACTACCTCAACAACGCCCGCCAGATCGCCAAGCTGCCCGACTGGGCCGTGATCGACCTCACCCAGCCGAAGTCCCCCCGCGCCGCTGGCGGCATCGCCGATGCAGGCTTCTTCAATGAAGCTTGGCAGTGGGGGAAGTGATCCCGTTGTAACTCTGTCGAAGCAACAAGGGTCAAGGGAGGCAACTCCCTTGACCCTTTTGAATCTTTGGCTCTCGCTTCGAGGCGGCAGGCTATCTTACTTCGCCTCAGCCTTGAGCTTCGCTTTCTCTTCGAGCTTTTTGCGGAACTTGATCACCTTTGGGCTGACGACGACGCGGCAGTAGCCGGCATACGGATTGTTGGCGAAGTAGTCCTGGTGGTAGTCCTCGGCGGGGTAGAATTTCTTCAGCGGCACGATCTCAGTGATGATCTTCTCGGGGCTCTCCTTTTGAGCTTCGGCCATAGAGGCTTCGGCGATCTTCTTTTGCTCCTCGCTGGTGTACATGATGGTGGAGCGATACTGAGGGCCTTCGTCGTTGCCCTGGCGATTCAGGGTGGTGGGATCATGGGCGAGCCAGAAGAGGTCGATGATGTCCTTGAAGGTGATGATGGAGGGGTCGTAGTCGATCTTGATGACTTCGGCGTGGCCGGTGGTCTTTTCGCAGACCTGCTGGTAGGTCGGATTGTCCACATGACCGCCAGCGTAGCCGCTGACGACCTTGTTCACGCCCTTGAGCATCTTGTATTGGGCCTCCACGCACCAGAAGCAGCCGCCGCCGATGATGGCAGACTCCGTTTTGCCCGAGGGGGCGGGATCAGCAGCAGTGGCGGAGGTGGCGAGGAGGGACATAGCGGTGAGGGTGGCAAAGAGGGATTTCATGGTCGCAGGGGGATGCAGAGTTTTGGCGACGACACAACCGTTACGTCAGCCGTCATCCTTTCAGACGAAGAGGGATTCGTGGGTGAGAGCGATCTTGGCGAAGTCTATTCCGGGCAAAAATGAAATGCCATCCTCACGCCGCGCTAATTCCTGCTTGGCACCGCAGTGACCTCGGGCAATCTGGCGGATGCCCGCCACGCCTGACCTCCTCGAAAAACTCCGCCAAGATGCCTGGATCGGCGATGCCGTGTTGGAGCTTTATGTGCGCTCCTGGGTGCTGCGGCATCATGGTGCGATGGATGCGGAGATGAAGACGCGCTTTACCTGCAATCAGTTCCTGAACTGCTTCGGCAATCCGACGAAAGTGGAGGCGGATATCGGCGTCATTTATCAGCGTGAGGGAATGGAGCCAGCCTTCGCGTGGATTCGCGAGCACCTGGAGCCGTTGTTTGTGAAGCAGGAAGCCAATCGCGGGCCACGCAGGCATTGATGTAGCGGCTGGCATGACAAGGAAGAACGTATTGCAACTTGCCTCCGAAATAGGCAGAGCGTTCATTTCTGGATCATCCCCCCCGATGCCTGTTTTTCATCTTCAAGACCTGCTCTCCCAGGCCGCTCTGCGTTTCCCGCAGCGGACGTTCCTGTTCGATGATCGGCAAAGCCTGACCTTCGCCGAAGCCGCCGCGCGGGTGGAGCGGCTGGCTGCGGGCATGATGAAGCTGGAAGCCGGGACAGGAGATCGAGTGCTGATCGTGTCCGAGAACCGCGTGGAGCTGCCGCTGGTGACTCTCGCCGCGACCCGGGCCGGGCTGGTCTTTTCTGTGCTCACCTCACAGATCACGGCGGAGTCATTTCAGCGCATCGTCGGGCAGTGCGAGCCGTCTTTGATCCTGCTGGAGGAGAAGCGGGCCGATCTCCGCCCCTTCTGTGGCACGGCCAAAATCGTGTCGATCGATCAGGACTTCGCCGCTTTGAGTGAAACGGAAGCAGTGGAGCGGCCGAAACCCGAGGGCGGAGATACCCTGGCCTTCCTCGTTTTCACTTCCGGCTCCACCGGAATGCCGCGCGGGGTGATGCTGAGCCATGCGAATGTGGACTTCGTCACGCGGGCGATCATGGCGCGGCTTCAGTATCGGGAGACGGACCGCATCGGCGTCTTCCTGCCGCTGTCCTTCGACTACGGCTTCTACCAGGTTTTTTACGCCATGATGAGTGGAGCGGCGCTCTTCATCGGGCGCTCCGAGATGGCAGGGCCAGAGCTGCCGCGCATCCTTGCCCGGCATGAAATCACGGTGCTTCCGGGCGTTCCAACGCTCTTCGCCGGACTCATCAAGATGCAGTCCTGGCGGCCCGTGGCTCTGCCGCATCTGCGGGTGCTGAGCAATACGGGCGATCACCTGCCGCTACCGCACATTCGTCAGCTCCAGCAGCTCTTCCCCGAGGCACGGGTCTTCCCGATGTATGGCCTCACGGAGTGCAAGCGCGTCTCCATTCTGCTGCCGGAGGAGATCGACGCGCATGAAAACAGCGTCGGCCGGGCGCTGGATGGCACGGAAGTCTGGACCGAGTCGCCTGATGGCCAAAGACTGCCGCCGGGCGAAGTCGGGGAGTTCATCGTGAGCGGTCCGCATGTCGGGCTCGGCTACTGGCGCGCCCCGGAGGAGACGGCGAAACGCTATCGCAGTCTGCCTGATGGCAGGCGTCTGCTCGTGACAGGCGACTACGGCGCGGTGGATGCGAAGGGTTTCCTGCACTTCCACGCGCGCAGTGATTTCATGATCAAACACAAGGGGCATCGCATGAGCCCGGTGGAGATCGAAGAGGCGGCCTGCCGCGTGCATGGCGTCACTGCCGCTGGCTGCATCAAAGACGAGGCGCAGGACAAGCTCTGCCTCTTCATCGCATCCACCGGCAGTCCTTTAGAAGATGCGGAGATCCTGACCGCGCTCGCGCAGCATCTCGAACGTGCCAAGCTGCCTGACCGACTCATCCACCTGCCCGATCTGCCACGCACGGCGAATCAAAAAGTGGATCGCAAAGCTCTCCGTGCGCTGCTTTCGTCCGCTGCATGAATGCTGTGCTCGCCCAGACTCTCGCCACGCGCCATGGCACACCGTTTTACGCCTACGATCTGGCCGGGGTAAGCTCCCGCGCTGCGGAGCTGTTCGCGGCGCTGCCAGACGGCGCTGCGGTCTGCTATTCCTTCAAAGCGAACCCAATGCCCGCCATCGCCCGGCGAGTGCGGGAGGCGGGTTGCCGCGCTGAAATCACCTCGGAAGGAGAGCTCGCCGCCGCTTTGGCCGCAGGCTTCACGGGAGATCAGATGCTCTTTGGTGGACCCGGCAAGACACGCCTGGAAATCGAAACCGCGCTGGCGGCTGGCATCCGGCTTTTCTCCAGCGAGTCCTTCCGCGATCTGGCGCTGCTTTCAGAACTCTGCCAGCAGCACAGCATCACCGCGCAGGTGCTGCTGCGTGTGAATCCCGCCGAGGCACCGGACGCTCGTCTCGCCATGAGCGGCGTGGAGAGCCAGTTCGGCTTCGAGGAATCGCTGCTGCTGACTCCTGCCGCGCGTGAGCGTGTGCTCCTTCCCCATCTCGATGTCTGTGGCGTGCATGTGTACTTTGGTACTCAGGTTTCCGGCGTGGATGCACTCACGACGAATACCCAGCGCGCCCTAGACGCAGCCCGGCGAGTGCAGTCGGCCTTGGGCTTCGACTGCCGCATCATCAATGCGGGTGGCGGCTTTCCCTGGCCTTACGCGAACGATCACACCCCGCCCGTGCTCGATGGCCTGCGCCAGCGGCTCGAGCATGTCTGGCAGAGCTCGGACTTCGCCAAAGCAGGCGCGGAACTTTGGTTCGAGTCCGGTCGCTATTTCAGCGCGAGCAGCGGCTGGCTCGTGGCCCGTGTGCTGGAGGTGAAAGCCCTACCAACGAAGACCTTCATCATCCTCGACACCGGCATTCATCATCTCGGCGGCATGGCCGGCCTCGGGCGCGTGCCGCGCGGGGCAGTGACTTTGCAAAACCTCAGCCGCGAGGTGTCTGCGGAGCCAATGATCACGGCAGATCTTGTCGGGCCGCTGTGTACGCCGCTGGACTGTCTGGCGCGTGGTTTGAAAATCCCGCCCGTCGAACCTGGCGACCTCATCGGCATCCCGAATGTCGGAGCTTACGGGATCACCGCCAGCCTGCTGGCCTTCCTCAGCCACCCTCCACCGGTGGAGATCGCCCATGAAGCCGGACGCGAGATCGAAGTCTGGCGATTGCGCCATGGACATGAGCGGCTGTCTGCCTGATTTCTTCCCTCCCCCCGTCATGCTTTCCTCTGAAGACCGTCTCATCGCCCTGCTGCGTCCCTTTCTCCGCCTCCTGCCCGCAGACGCCGGGTTGCCCATGGATGCAGATCTCGGCAAACTGGGGCTGGATTCGCTGCAATCCATCGAGCTGTTGATGGCCTTGGAGCAGGAGTTTGGAGTCACGATCCCGGATGAAAAAATCACCGTCGATGCCTTTGCCACACCGGCAAATGTGCTCGCTCTGGTGAGCTGAAATTTACAGCCCCCAGTCACCCTCGGCCATCACCTGGCGTAGAGGCTGGTCTTTCAGAGCAGGCGGCAGCCAGTAGAAGTGGTTGATTCTTTCTTCCCGCTCATAAAACTGCGGCACACCCTGCCAGGGATCATCCGGCAGGAAAGCCGCGAGGCTGATGAAGGGCCACCAGTTCCCGTGTTCACCAGGTGAATGATCCATGAGCCAGCCGATCAGCACCCGCAGCTCCTGATTCGTCGTGACTGCGGTGAACCAGTCCATCACCTTCCAGGTGGGCACGCTGCGGATGGGCTTGGCGATGAGCATCACATAGGAACTCAAGACACCCTCCTGATCCACGATGCCGACGAAGTGATGCTGCCGCATCGGTGAAGCCAGATACCAGCGGAGGTACTCGGGGGTGATGTGTTTCTGCACGCAGCCTTTGGCGTGCCCAGGGCAGATGTGGCGCACCCGCCGAACGTCCGTGGTCACTTCCCGCCCAGGTTCCAGTTTCGTGAGATCTGCATTCATCACGCCAGCAAACATAGCGGCTGAGATGCCGCGGACGACAAGACTGCGGCGCACCTGCATCCGCGGCGTCCAGCCCCAGCGCGTAAGCAGCGCCTGCACTTCCGGGCTGGGTGTGGTGTCCACGAGCAAAAGCTCTCGCCCCTGTCGTTGCAGCATCATTCCCATCGGCAGTGCGGCTTGACGGTGGCCCTCCGCTACCGCCCATGAGGTGGCGATCAAGGCCGGGATGGGCTTGCCCGTGGCGTCTTCATACAGCGTCGGGATCGTGCCGAGATAGCCGACAATTTGATCCCCATCCCTCAGGCACCAGCCACGGCAGGGATGTGCCTGAGCAAAGGGGTTTTCATCCCACCAGTAGGCGAAGCGTCGCAACCACTGCGACTCATCGCAGGCGTCTTCACCCAAAAATTGCGTCTGCAAAAATGCCGCCAGCTCCACGCGTGCGTAAGGATTGTCGTGAAAGAGTTCAAGTTGGGCAGACATCCAAAAAATCTACGCATTAGCCGTGCTAATGCTCGACTTTTTCTTGTCCCTGCCGCCACCACATGGCTACCCTTCTCCATGGCATGGAAATTTGATCAGGCGATCGTGCGCGGTGAACTCGATAACACCGAGCAGGGACGTGTGCAGTTGCGCCTGGAGATCCTCGGGCGCAGTGGACCCTTGCTGTTCGATTTAGCCGGCGATGCCTGGCGGGACATCGCGGGCAGTCGGCTGCGATTTTCCAATCCGACCCCAAAGCGACAGTTCAAAATTCCAACCACCTCCGGCGTTCAGGCAGGCTGGGTGGGAGACATCACCGCATCACGAAAAGTAAAGGTCTTCACCGTGCCTGAGGACGAGTGGAGGCAGGCGTATCGCGAGGGATGCATCGACTCCGTGCCCACCGAGATGCGGAACAGCCTTTATCTAGAATGGTTCACCGTCGAACACGGGCGCTGCGTCGTCGAGAGCGCCGACTTCGAGATCGAGGTCATCGAACACTCCTGGCAGATGGATGAGGATGATGAGTCCGCGCAGAAGATGGCCAACATGCACGCGATGCGTGAATACCTCGGCGGCATCATCCAGCGTCTACCGACGCGTGAGGCGGATGAATTCGATGACGAACTTCGTCAGGAAGACTTCACCGAAGAGAAATGGGAGGAGCAGTTGAAGGCCTCCGACCGTCTCAATGACGCCAGCATGGAGGCCCATGATAAGTATATCGAGGACGATGAATCCGAGCGAAAGATCGCCTTTGTCATGGGTTGGGATCACATCATCGAAGACATGGCGGATGCCCAGGAAGGCGTGCTGCCCTCAGATGATGATCCACCGGAGAAAAAGCGCCGCCGCGAATGGATCGAAGCCATGAACGAGGCCTGCCAGGCTGTCAAGAATGGCGAAGCCGAGGACGATGAAGATCCGGAGGACTCGGACGACGAAGCTTCTGATGAGGATGACGAAGACGACATCTTCGGTGAAATTGAACGTCACCCGCTTCAGAAGCAGTCCCGGAAGTTCATGATGCGTGTCATTGACGAGATGCGCAGCATCGGACTCGATGACCCTCGCGAGGAGGAGCCCGGCCATCCGCTGGATGTATTCGTTTCCAACGTGGTTCAAATCACCGGCAAGCTGGCTGGCGCACTTGGCATGATCAGCCGCCGCCGCACCTCTGGGATCGACATCGAGACAGGCCATGTCCTCGCCATCACCAAACGCTGCCTGAACTGGGCCAACGAGGCACTCGCTGCGCTGAACGCCCTGCATGAACTCACCGAATATGCCACGCACCACACTGCTTTTGATGGCTGGCAGGCGGAGCTTTACTCCCTCCGGGATGGCATCACCGATGTCCGCCGCGAACTTCAGGGAGGCTAAGAATCGACCTCTCAAGATAAAATCGGCACGTTTTCAGCATCGACAAACGGCCCGCCGTCAGATGAAATTAACTCCAACATGACTCAACCGCAACGCGAAGCCCTCTTCGACCTTCTTTCCCTTTCCATTTATGCCGATGCCCACGTCTCCCTCGCCGAGGAAGATTTGCTGAAGCAGACCTTCGTGAAAAAAGGCTGGAAGTCCGACTACCCCAAAGACCTCTTCATCGAGGAATCCTTCGCCCGTGCCCGCGAAGCCTCCGAGAGCGATGAGGCGGTCTTTGACTACCTTAACGAACGCGCCGCCGTCTTCACCACGAAGGGCGCGCAAAAGGAGGCCTGTGATGTCCTCAATGCCATCCTAGAAAGCGATGGCATGGAAGCCGAGGAGAACGAGTTTTACAGCCTGTTCATCCAGTCGCTGCCCATGATCAAATGATCAGCGGATCGGCCCTTGCCAAAGTTTCGGCTTTCTGCTCTCCAGCTTCGACAAATCCAGTGGCGTAGCGGATTTCACCTCCGCCTTCGCGCCTCGCACATCGAGCGTGAGCGACGAATTTAAATGTGATGCCTCCAGCCAGTATCGGAGTCGCACACTCCGCGTCGTTTGCTCAGCGATCTGCGGCGGCTTCTCCACCGGTAGGATGTAGGGCGGCACCTCTTTGCCATCGCCCGTCGTGAGCTTCACATCCGGCGGCTGCAGGATCAGCGGGCGCGGACTCGCATTGCGGTAGCGCAGTTCGATGTCCAGCCGTGCATTGCCAAAGTCACGCTCCAGCGTGCAACGGTGGATCACCAGCGCAGGGTCGGTGCCTGGGATCTCGCCCACCTCGATGAGCTGTGGATCGCCCTCGATCACAGGTTGGTCGAGCAGCACCCAAAGAGCTGCGCCCCCACCGAGCAAGAGCAGCACCCAGACTTCGATTCGTTTCAGGAAAGACATGACTTCGGGTCGCTCTGAGCCGCCCAGAATGCAATTTCAGCTTTCAGTTTTCAGCTTCCGGCTTTCTGTCCGCCCCTATGGCAAACATCGTACTCGGCATCACTGGCTCCATCGCGGCTTACAAGGCTGCGGACATCGCCAGCCAGCTCACCAAAGCCGGGCATCAGGTGACCTGCGTGCTCACGAAGGAGGCCGTAGAGTTCGTCACGCCGCTGACTCTGGGCACTCTTTCTCGACGCCCGGTGATCACCGATCTCTTTGCCGAAAAAGAAGGCTGGCAGCCCGGACACATCCAGCTCGCTGATGACGCCGACCTCCTGCTCATCGCCCCGGCCACCGCGAATATCCTCGCCGCCATGGCCCATGGCTTCGCCAATGATGCGCTGACAGCCATCGCCCTCGCAACGCGCGCGCCAATCCTCATCGCACCGGCCATGAATGGCAAAATGTGGCAGCACCCCGCCACCCTGCGAAATGTCGAAACGCTCAAAGCTTGGGGCGTCAGTTTCGTCGATCCCGCCGAAGGACTGCTCGCCTGTGGCTATGAAGGCGTGGGACGTCTCGCACCCGTGGATGAGATTGTGGCGGCAGCACAGCAAGCTTTTGTTCGACGCTGACGGCCTCCCGCGTATCCGTTCGCCATGCCCAACGGACCCATCTCGACCAAGCTATTCGATCTCGCCAAGCAATACATCCCCGGCGGTGTGAACTCACCCGTGCGTGCCTTCCGCAACGTCGGCGGTGATCCATTCTTCGTCCGCCGGGCCAAAGGCAGCCGCATCTGGGATGTCGATGGTCGGGAGATGATCGACTTCGTCGGCACCTGGGGTCCGGCCATCCTAGGTCATGCACCGCGTCCGGTGATCGAGGCGATCCATAATGCCGCGAAGGAAGGCGTCAGCTTCGGCATCCCAAATCCTTACGAGGTCGAAATGGCCCGCACGATCTGCGAGTGGGTGCCCTCCATCAAAAAAGTGCGCATGGTGAGCAGCGGCACGGAGGCCACCATGTCCGCCATCCGACTCGCGCGTGGTTTCACCGGACGTGACCGACTCGTGAAGTTCGATGGCTGCTACCACGGCCATAGCGACAGCCTCCTGGTCGCCGCAGGCAGTGGTGCTCTCACCCATGGCAATCCCGACAGCGCTGGCGTGCCTCGCGCCTTCGCCGAGCTGACCACCGTGCTCCCCTTCAACGACGAAGCCGCACTGGAGGAGTTGTTTGAAAAGAAAGGTCACGAGATCGCCGCGCTCATCGTCGAGCCCTACCCAGCAAATGCGGGCCTCATTTTACCAAAACCCGGCTTCCTGCAAAAGCTGCGAGACATCACCGCCAAGCACGGAACCATCCTCATCTTCGATGAAGTCATGACCGGCTTCCGCCTCGCCAAAGGCGGCGTGCAGGAGTTGGAAGGCATCACGCCCGATCTGACCTGCCTCGGCAAAGTCATTGGTGGTGGCCTGCCTGTTGGAGCCTTCGGCGGTCGCGCCGACATCATGGATTTCCTCGCCCCGCTTGGTCCCGTGTATCAGGCCGGTACGCTCAGCGGCAATCCTGTCGCCCTCGCCGCTGGTCTCGCGCAGCTTCATGAAATGGACAGGCAGCAGGGCTACAAGCATCTCGAAGTCATCGGCAAGATCATGGAAGACGCCGTGCTCGACGTGCTGAAGAAGAAAGGCCTCGGCTATCGCTGGTATCGCAAAGGCAGCATGTTCTGTCTCTTCTTCACCGAGAAGGAAGTCCATAACCTGCAAGACGCCAAGACCTCCGACCTCGCCGCCTTCCGCAAATTCTTCCACCACTGCCTCGACAACGGCGTGTACTTCGCCCCCAGCCAGTTCGAGACCGGCTTCATCAGCCTCGCCCACGACGAAGCCGACATGGCGCGGACTGCGGAAGTGGCGGCGGATGCGCTGGCGGCGCTGTAAGGACTAATCAGCCCCGAATTGGATCACGGCGTAGCTAAAATGATCGTCAGTTTCGACCTGGCATGTCGCTTCGTTTTTCGTGCCATATTTCCAATAGTAAAGATGCTTGGTTCCTTGTGTAACGGGCGACCTTTCGAAGTGCTTCTCCAGTGCCCTTTGAAGATACCCCTCATTCATTATCGCCCGCAAGCGAACCGTGTAATCTGTCCAGCCATCTTCCTTGAATTTGACATGCCAGAAAACAAGCGGGGATTTTCCTTTAAAGCCATTCCGATTATTTCTCTGGGCCTTCCATAGAAGAAACTGAGCTTAAACAGGAGGAAACAAGCGCTAATTATTGGGATCAACAAACTGAGGAAACGTTGCCGCTTATATCCTTTGACGAGAGTATGCGTTGTCTTCCAAGCAACGGCTTGGAAGACAAAAGGGATCCATCCAAAATAGGAGTGACCATGATGAATGTTAGAGGCTCCCCGATACATAGAAGCGCTGGCCCAACAAAGAGGAGGCAAACCCACATCCAATGCCAGATACTTTGGGCGGAGGATTTAAGTGATACATCGGGACCCGCTTCGATCATGTCCAGGTTGTAGCCCGAAGTATTCTCATTAACAATCTCCTTCATGCCTTCCCCCCGCTTCGCCGTCGCTCAGCTTGATGAAATACCACCGACACCTTGTCCCTGTGGGCAGGCGCGTCGTGCTTTCAAAGAGCCTTGGAACACACTCGCCACGGTGCATCTCACGGACATCCACGCGGACAGCAAGGCGCACTACCACCAGAAGATGACGGAGATCTACATCGTGCTGGAGGGCGAGGGCTACCTCGAAGCCGATGGAGAGCGCATCCCGCTCAAGCCGATGACCTCCGTCATAATCCGCCCCGGCTGCGTGCATCGTGCCGTCGGCAAACTCAAGATCATCAACATCCCCATGCCGCCGTTTGACCCAGCGGATGAGTTTGAAGTCTGAACCCTCATGAAAGAACTCTACACCAGCATGGATTCCTCCCGCATCGGCTTTTACAAGTCGGTGCTCGATGAGGCGGGCATTGTCTGCTTCATCCAGAATGATGCCGGTGCGCAGACGCTGAATGTCATCTCGCCGATCTTCCAGCCCACGCTCTGCATCGTCGATGACAGCCGCTATGATGAAGCGATCGAGCTTCTGAAGCCGCATCACTACCCCGAAGCGGGTCCAGAAATCGCCGAGTGGGTCTGCGAGAAGTGGGGGGAGAGCAATCCGGGTGAGTTTGAGGTCTGCTGGAATTGCGAGACGGAGAAAAAGACTGCCTGAAGGCCATCTTGACTCGCCTTGACCGCCTTTGACGGCGTAGCCATTGACTCCGCTCATGTCCCCCTTCCAGCTCAATCAAGAATACGATCCCAAAGGTGATCAAGCGCAGGCCATCGAGAAGCTGGTGAAGTCCATTCGTGCGGGGAATCGCCATCAGACCTTGCTCGGCGTCACAGGCTCGGGGAAGACATTTACGATGGCGAACATCATCGCGCAGATCGGCAAGCCGGCGTTGGTGTTTTCCCACAACAAGACGCTCGCGGCGCAGCTCTACTCGGAGTTCAAAAACTTCTTCCCGAACAATGCCGTCGAGTACTTCGTGAGCTACTTCGACTACTACCAGCCCGAGGCCTACATCGCGCGCACGGACACTTACATCGAGAAAGACTCGAACGTGAATGACGAGATCGAGCGACTGCGCCTTTCCAGCATGGGCGGGCTCATCACGCGGAAGGATGTCATCGTCATCGCCAGCGTCTCTTGCATCTACGGCCTCGGCTCACCGGAAGACTACGAGGGCATGATGCTGCCCGTACATGTCGGTCATCAAATCTCACGGGAGACACTGCTCACGCGGCTCGTGGACATGCTTTATGAGCGCAATGATGTGCAGCTCAAACGCGGCACCTTCCGCGCTCGTGGCGATGTCGTGGAAGTCGTGCCCGCCTACCTCGACAGCGAGGCCATCCGCATCGAGTTCTTTGGCGATGAGATCGACCGCATCAGCGCGGTGGATGTGCTCACCGGCACTGTTACGCTGAAGATGCCGAGCTACACCATCTTCCCCGCGAAGCAGTTCGTCACGCCGGGCGACAAGCTGAAAAAAGCCATCGTCAAAATCCGCGATGAGATGACCGAGCGCGTCGCGTGGTTTGAAAAGGAAGGCAAGCTACTCGAAGCACAACGCCTGCGGATGCGCACGGAGCACGACATCGAGATGATGCAGGAGATGGGCTTCTGCCAGGGCATCGAAAACTACAGCCGCCATCTCACCGGTCGCGAGCCCGGCACCAAGCCCGGCACGTTGCTCGATTTCTTCCCCGATGACTTCCTCTGCCTTGTCGATGAAAGTCACGCCACCATCCCGCAGATCGGCGGCATGTATGAAGGCGACAAGTCACGCAAGACCGTGCTCGTCGATCACGGCTTCCGCCTGCCGAGCGCGCTGGACAACCGCCCGCTGAAGTTCCCCGAGTTCATGGATGCCGTGGGCCAGATGGTTTATGTCAGCGCCACACCGGCTCGCTTTGAAATCGAAAACAGTGTCGTCGGCAATGTCGGCTACATCCCGCATCAGCGCGAGCGCATCGGCGAAGAAGAAGGCGTGCCCGCCGCGCTGCCAGGCATCGCCGTGCGCGTGAGCGGCAGCTCGCAGCCGGTCGAAAAGTTCGATGTCACCACGAAGGGCAAGCCGCTCGTCGTCGAGCAGATCATCCGCCCCACCGGCCTGCTTGATCCCATCATCACCATCAAGCCGCTCAAAGGTCAGATTGATGAAACCATCGAGCTATGCCGCCAGCGTATCGAGAAAGGCGAGCGCGTGCTCGTCACCACCCTCACGAAGCGCACCGCCGAAGATCTCACCGACTACCTGCGCAATCTCGACATGAAAGTGCGCTACCTGCACAGCGACATCGACGCCATTGAGCGCGTCGAGATCCTCCGCAGTCTGCGCAAAGGCGACTGCGATGTGCTCGTCGGCATCAATCTCCTCCGCGAAGGTCTCGACCTACCCGAAGTCAGTCTCGTCTGCATTCTCGATGCCGATAAAGAAGGCTTCCTCCGCAGCGAAACCTCACTCATCCAGACCTCCGGTCGTGCCGCTCGACACGTCGCAGGCGAGGTCGTGCTCTTTGCCGACATCGAAACGAAGAGCATCAAAGCCCTGCTCAGCATCAGCAACTATCGCCGGCAGGTGCAGCTCGATCACAACACGAAGCACGGCATCACGCCGCAGACGATCAAGCGCGCCGTGCAGGAGTCGCTGAACTCACTCGGCAAAGCCCGCGAACTCGAAGAAAGCGTCCTGCGCGAAGGCTGCGGCAGCGACTTCATCGTCACCGATGTGATCCGCGAACTCGAAGGTGAAATGGCCGAAGCGGCCACCAAGCTCGAGTTCGAACGCGCCGCTCTCATCCGCGACCAGATCCGCGAGCTGAAGAAGCAAGCAGGCCTGAATGCCGATGATGGCGGCGTTTTACCAAGACCAAAGAGCGTCACTTATCCGAAGCCCAAACGCGGCGGCGGCAAGAAACGGTGATCAGGCCGCCTGCGCGAGGGTTTCTTCTTCGTTCAGATAGCACGATGGATCAGGAGCCCAGAAGTCGCCGGTCATTTGCAGAGCGCGGACGCGGAAGCCGCCACCACAGACATTGAGCCATCGGCAGCTCGCGCAGCGCCCGGTGAGATGCTGCGTGCGATTGCGCAGGGCGGTGAGCTCGGGGTGGTCGCGGTTCGTCCAGATCTCGCTGAAGGGCCGATCCTTCACGTTGCCGAGGTTGAGGCTGTGCCAGAACTGGTCGGGATGCACATTGCCCTGGGTGTCGATGTTGCTGATGCCGGTGCCGGAGCTGTTCGCGCCGCCGCCATTCCAGGTGAGCAGTTCCATGGCCTTCGCGGCACGCTCGGGATTCTCACGCAACAGACGCATGTAAAGGTAGGGACCATCGACGGGTTGATCGACGGTCAAAACTTCGCGCGGTTTGCCGCTGGCAGCCCACTTGGCGGTGCGGTCGAGGATCTTGTCGAGGGCCTTGCGGGTGTCTTCATGAGCGACTTCGATGAGGTCGGCTCCACGTCCGCTATAGACGAGGTGGTAGAAGCAGACGCGCTCGATATCCTCGCGCTCGATGAAGTCCAGGATGTTGTCTATGTCGTCGATGTTGTGCTGGGAGAGGGTGAGGCGGAGACCGACCTTTTGACCGACGGCTTTGCAGTGGCGGAAGGCGGCCACGGCTTTTTCAAAAGCACCGGTTTTGCCACGGAAGTGGTCGTGAGTCTCGCCCATGCCATCCAGAGAGATGCCGACATAGGAGAAGCCGATGTCTTTGAGTCTCTTAGCTTTTTCAGCGTCGATCAGAGTGCCGTTGGTGGAGAGCGTGAGGCGCAGTCCTTTGCTGGTGGCGTATTCGGCGAGCTCGAAGAACTTCGGATGAATCATCGGCTCACCGCCAGAGAGCAGGAGCGCGGGCACTTTGAACTGCGCGAGATCATCCACGACGCCGACGCATTGATTCCAGTCGAGTTCGCCGGGGTAGAACTTCGAGTCGGAGTCCTGGTAGCAGTGCAGGCACTTCAGATTGCAGCGACGGGTGATGTTCCAGACGACGATGGGGCGGCGCTCGGCAGCCGTGGCGGGCGCACCATGGCCGCGACCATAACGCAGGTGGTCCATGGGCTGGGCGACATCGCAGTAAAGGCGGGTGAGATTGATCATACGGCCACTACCAACGTCGCCAAAGCCGCCCGCCGCCCGCCCGATCTTGCGCAGTGATGGGCCGGGTTTGCCGAGGGGTCAGAGCCTGCTGCCAGTGATCCGCTTCTTGTTGAAGTCGATGGCTTCGAAGCGCGTGTAGCTCTCGTCAAACGTTAGCACTGCCTTGCCACCTTTGCGGATGAGTTCCACGACATGCAGGTCTTTGATCTTGAACTTCGCGGTGAAGTTCGGATGACGAAAGGTGCCATCGTCCATGAAGACACACTCACGGTCAGGCACTCCCGCCTGAACATTCCGCCACGACCACTTGGTGGCGAGGAGCAAATGGCGGAAGTGCTCTGTGGTGCCGACACGCTCAGGGATCTCAGGTTTCCCAGCGAGTGCGAGCAGTGGGATGAAGAGGGTGAGAATAAAGGAGAAGCGTTTCATGGTAGGGGACTTCCTTATCTAAACCAGCCGCGAATCCGGTCAAACAAACCTGGGCCACGAGGTCCGGATGCACGCGGAGCTGAACTTGGTTGGGCGATCATGCCGCTGTGAGCCTCGCAGAAACCCTGCGGGACGAGTTCGTAGGGAAGTTCGTCTTCATAGGCCGCTCCGACAGACTGACAACCGGGTGTGGCGAGCTGGCTGCTGCTGCGACAGAGGGCTACTTTTGTCAGAGGTGGTTCGGCACGAGGACCGGCGGGGATGTAGCCGAGCTCGACAGCTTTCTTCGCCACATCCGCCCAGATCGGGATGGACATGCGGCTGCCGTAGCCTTCATCGATGATGGTTTCGGGCTTGTCCAAACCGACCCACACGGCGCAGGTGATGCGGTCGGTGTAGCCCGCGAACCAAGCGTCTTTGTAGTCATTGGTCGTGCCTGTCTTGCCGCCGCCGGGTTCTTTGAAGCCATGCTGGGAGCGGACGCTGGCGGCGGTGCCTTTGTCCATGACCTGACCGAGGATGCGGCGCATGATGTGCGCGACTCCGGGGGAGACGACATCGACTTCGATGACGCTGGCATCGAAAAGCACGTTGCCCGCTTTATCGGTGATTTTGTGGATGAGGAAGGGGCGGCGGCGCTTGCCATCATTGGGAAAGATGGTGAAGGCGCTGGCAAGCTCACGCGGGTTGCCGGCGAGGTTACCGATGAAGAGCTGCGGGTTTTTGACGACATGATCGCCGATACCGGCATCGCCGAGCACGCGCAGCACGCGGTCGAGTCCGGCATAGTTGCCGAGGCGGATGGTCATGGTGTTGCGGCTTTGCACGAGACCGGCGGTGAGTGTCTGCTGGCCGAGGAATTTGTTATCTGAATTCTGCGGATTCCAAGCGGGATCGGCGCCTTCGATCTCGCCAGACTGAAGGGGTGCGTCTTCAATCAAAGTGCCGGGCAGAAAGCCGCTGGCGAGGGCTGTGGCGTAAACGAAGGGCTTCACGGTGGAGCCGATCTGGCGCTGGCCGAGTGTGGCGCGGTTGAACTTACTCTGGCGGTAGTCACGCCCGCCGACCAGCGCGAGGATGCCACCGGTTTCGTTGTCGAGAATGGTAAGCGCACCCTGGAGATAAGGCGTGGAGGTGAGTTCGGTGGAGGGGTCCCAGGTGGAATCGAAGCTGGCTTTCGATGGGTGCCTGTATCCCGGCAGCTTTTCCACAGCGGCCAGACGTTTCTCCACGGAAGCCTCGGCGGCACCTTGCAGTTCCTTGCTCAGAGTGGTGTGCACGAGCAGGCCGCCATCCTCGATCTCATGCTGTTCGAGCAGGCGATCCAGGTCACGTCTGACGGAATCAAGCGCCCAGTCGCCCTGGCTTTGGAAAAGCGGCTGCGCACGCATGGCGATGTCGGCGTAGCGTGCCGCGAGCTCCTCCTCTGGCGTGATCATTTTCAGAAGCAGCATGCGCTGGAGCACATCGTTCCGCTCTTTGATGGCACCGTCGAAATTTCGGAACGGCGAGAAGCGCACCGGACTGCGGATGATGCCGACGATCATCGCGCCTTCGCTCAACGAGAGCTGGCTAGCGTGCTTGCCAAAGTAAACCTGGCTCGCGCGCTGGATGCCATAGACGCCGGTGCCGAAGAAGATGCGATTCACGTAGTGCTCGATGATCTGGTCCTTTGTCCACACGCGCTCGATGCGCCGGGCGAGCATCATCTCCAGCATCTTGCGATGAAAGGAGCGGTCGTTGAGGTCGGGGTAGCTGTTGCGTGCGAGCTGCATGGTCAGCGTGCTGGCGCCCTGCACGACCCGGCGTTCCTTCATGTTTCTGACAAAGGCACGCGCCACGCCGACGTAGTCAATGCCGCCGTGACTGTAAAAGCGCGAGTCTTCGCGGGCGAGCAGCGCCTTCACGAAATCCGGCGAGACTTGGCTGAGCGGCACGACGATGCGATTTTCCCCATGCATGCGCCCGAGCAGCTCGCCTGCGGAATCGAGCACCATCGTTCGTTCAGGCATCTGACCGAGTGCGGCGAGGTCGTACTTCTTCGCGAGCTGCGAGTAGATGCCGATCACCACCGCAAGCGCCACTGTGCCGAGCAAGCTGACACCCATAATGCCAAACACCGCCCAACGCCGCCATTGGCTCCAGCGCGAGACACGGGGTGGCGGACGATGCGGGGCGGAGGCTGGGCTTTTCTTCATGGAGGGGCGGGTTCAGACGCCAATCGGCATCATTCCATTCTAGAATAGCTTCTGGCAAGACTTGCCTCGTCTGGTTTGTCCGCGTCGTTTTCGGTCTTGCCACGCACCCACAAGTTGGTGTGTTATCCACGCATGACCTTCCTGACACGTCGTCGAGTCCTTGCCACAGCCGCATCGGCATTGCCCTTTATCCGACTGAGTGCGGAGGAAAAAGCCGCCGCTCCATGGCTGACGAAGCTGGAGGCCCTTCGTGTCAAACATGAGCTGCCCGGGCTCGGCGGCGCCATCGTCACGAGTACGGGGCTGCGAAGCTCCGCCGTTTGCGGCGTGCGCAAGGCTGGGACTGAGATCGCGGTCATGCCAGATGACCTCTGGCATCTCGGCTCGAACACGAAAGCCATGACCTCCACGCTTGCCGCCATCGCCGTTGAGGCGGGGAAACTGAAGTGGGACAGTAAGCTGGGGGAGATTTTTCCGAAGCAGAAGGATCTGAAAAAATCTCCGCTCGCCAAAGCCACCCTCACCCAGCTCCTCAGCCACTGGTCGGGCCTGCCTGCGAATGCCATGTGGGGACTCATCAAGTTCGCGGGAGGAGATCTCCGCCATCAGAGAGAGACTGCGCTCCAACTCGCCGCGCGGACACCGGACCTGCCGGAGCCGGGCAAAGAACACCTCTACTCGAACTGGGGCTACTCTCTGGCCGGACACATGCTGGAGCAGGTGTGGAATGCACCTTGGGAAGAGCTCATGAAACAGCACGTCTTCGAGCCACTCGGCATCTCGCATGCTGGGTTTGGCGGCACCGGGACACCGGGCAAGATCGACCAACCCTGGCCGCACAATCCTGATGGCAAGCCTGCGGAGAAGAATGGTCCCGAGGTGGATAATGCAGCCGTTCTCGGCCCGGCTGGCACCATTCACATGCCGCTCTCTGATTGGGCCAAATTCATCGCCGAGCACCTCGCGGGGCGTACTGGCAAAGGCAAGCTTTTGAAAACCACGGCCAGCTACGAGCATCTTCACACCGCCACCCAGGCGGGCGAGCGTTATGCCTTTGGCTGGCTCGCCCTGGACCGGCCGTGGGGCGGACACGTCCTCAATCACAATGGCAGCAACACGATGAATTATAGTGTCGCCTGGCTGGCACCGGAGAAGGAGTTCGCGGTGATCGCCTGCACGAACTCAGGTTCGGATCGGGCCGCCAAGGCCCTGGATGACGTCGCCGGTCTGCTGATCCAGGAGCACACGGCGAAGTAGAACTCCCTGAAAGGGTGTTTTGCCATCGGGTGACTACGGCGTTGCTTCTCGGCGCGCCTCGGGCACTTTCCGCGCGCTTTGACGACGACCCAGGACAGGTATCTCCAGACCGGACTCGCAGGATCTTTTGTGATCCATGCGCTGGTGCTGCTTTTCTTCACCTGGTTCTTGAACAGCGAGGCCGGGCGTCGCCTGCTGGAGCCACCAGAGGCTGCTGCGCCGGTGGAGGAGCAGAAGGAGGTGACGATGATCTTCCCCGAGATGGTCATCCCGCCACCGCTCCAGCCAAAACCGAAGGCCTACATCCGCACCACGCAGAATCAGGCCGCGACGGTGAAGCCAGCGGGAGCCGCCTTTGAATCCGACCGCAACACCATCGCTGCCAGCAAACTGCCGCCGAAGGCCGATGCCACACTGATGATGCCCACGACGAATGGTGATGCTCCGACGAAGATGGAGTTGGCGAACCGTGACTTCCGCGACGGGCTGATCAAAAATGACGCCGTGGCTGCCGCGCCTGCGAACGCCACTCCGCTGGACATGCGCCCGCCCTCGCCGAATTCGCCGAATTCGCCGCCAAGCATCCTGAAACCTCAGCCAGTCACGCCACCCACACCCGCGCCGAAGCAGGTGGCCAAGGCCACACCTGCGGACACCACGCCGCTGGCCAAGATGATGGAGGAGATGGACAAAGAATCCGCCCGTCTGGACACCAACCGACTGCCTTTTGAGGTCAGGAAGCCAGAGCCCATGAAGCCGGAAGAAGCGCCGCCACCGAAGCCGCAGGTGCGCGCGCCATCGGATGAGTCGCCACCAGTTCCGAAGGCCATTCCCGTCGCTGACGATGTCAAAGCCACGGCTGGGAAACCCGAGAAAGATGCCTTCAGCCCCTTCACCCGCATGGGGAAGAACGACGGCGCGATCAGCCGCGAGGGCGAAGTCGCCGTGGATGCCGTGGCCACGCCACGCGGGATTTACATGCGCCAGGTCACTGGAGCGGTGGAGAAAAAGTGGCACCTCTACGTCCGTCTAGCTCGTGACTCCGTGACCTATGGCCGGGTGCGTTTCCGCTTCTACGTGGATCAGCGAGGCACGCCTCAGGATCTGAAAATCCTCTCGGATGCCCGCGATGCTGATCCGCGCATGAGAGAGATCACGCTCCGTGCCATCTTGGATGCCGACATCCCGCCGATCCCGGCGGAGCTCATCCCCGAACTCGAAGACGGGCGGCTGAAAATCGAGTACGAAGCCATTGTTTATTAGACGCGTGCAAGTCCACACCCTCGATCTCCACTTTCAAAACACGCCCGGCCTCATCGCCGCCTACATCATCGAGTCCGCTGGCGAGCTGGCACTTATCGAGACAGGTCCAGGCTCCACGCTGGAGACGCTGCGGGCGGGCATTCGTGGGCTTGGAGTTGATGAAAAGCAGATCCGCCATGTCTTCGTGACTCACATTCACCTCGACCATGCGGGCGCAGCTGGCTGGTGGGCGCAGCAGGGCGCGCAGGTGTATTGCCACCCGAGCGCCGCACGGCATCTCGTCGATCCCTCGCGGCTCATCGCCAGTGCGCAGATGATTTATCAGGAGCGCATGGACTCACTCTGGGGGGCGATGTTACCCGCGCCTGCCGAGCGTGTGACGCCTCTCCAGGATGGCGAAAGCGTACGCGTGGGAGAGGTCGAGATCATCGCCTGGGACACGCCCGGTCATGCGCGCCACCATCATGCCTTCGTGGTCGGCTCCGTCTGCTTCACAGGCGATGTGGCCGGGATGCGGCTGCCAGGGGGCGATTACCTCTCTGTCACCGCCGCACCGCCACAGTTTGAGCCAGCGGCCTACGTCGCCTCGGTGGATCGCCTTACAGCGGCGAACTTCGAGCAGCTTTACCTCACCCACTTCGGGGAGGTCACTGACGTGGCCGCGCATCTCTCGCGCTACCGCCAGCGCATCACGGAGGTGTACGAGGCCGTGCGCGCCGATCATGAAGCCGGATGCGATGAAGCCGAGATCCGCCGCCGCTACACGGCGCGCGAACAGGCGCTCGCCGTTTCTCTTGGTGTGAACGAAGCCGACTGGCAGCGGCTAGAGATGTCCAACAGCACAACGATGTGTGCTGATGGCGTGCGTCTCTGCGTGGAGAAGGAGAGGTGAGGAAATGCCTCCAGCCCTTTCGGCAAAGAAAGCCAATGCAGTGTTTAGCTTTGAGAAATCACAAGCACCGTCGCGATAAACCAGATCCCATAGATGATCGTGAACACCCGATTGGTGAGGATCAATCTCCGAAGTCTTGGATCATCTATCTTCAACGAAGCTTTCCCCCAGATAAGCTTTTGAGTGCTCATATTATTCGAGATGCTGTTGTTCATGAAAAGCGTCGGCTTTCCCAAAGACTCCCAGAGCCTAGTTTGCTCGGTGCGAAGGTGGGTGAGCAGGACGTAATGAAGCACAAAGCCAAAAACGAAGAGGATGAGCAGGCCGATAATCATCTGGCTCACACCTCCACCTCAAAGATCCCCTCGATCTCCACCGCGATGTTTCCCGGCAGCGATCCCATGCCCACGGCACTGCGGGCGCCGATGCCGGCGTCTTCGCCCCAGATCTGCGCGAAGAGCTCGCTGCATCCGTTGATGACCTTGGGATGATCGGCAAACTCGGGCGTGCTGTTCACCATGCCGAGCAGCTTCACCACACGCTTTACGCGGTCGAGACTGCCGAGTTCCTTCCGCAGCGTCGCCAGCAGGGCGAGCCCGGTTTGACGTGCAGCGGCATTGCCCTGGGCGAGATCAAGGTCATCTCCCACGCGACCACGGATCATCCCGCCATCGGCGAGGTAGGGACCATGACCGGAGACGTAGGCCACATTGCCGACGATGACGACAGGCTTGTAGATGCCACCTTTCGGCGGTGCAGGAGGGAGCGTGATGCCAAGGGCGGTGAGTTGGGATTCAGCGGACATGATGGTGAATGATTACGCCACCATGCTGCCCATTTTCCAAACACGACTCAATCCCAAATCTCAGGCATCATCAAACAGATGCCGGTTTTTCCAGAAATAACTGAAGCCTGAGACGACGGTGAGCGCCGTGGTGATGCCCACAATCGCCGCGCCCACCCACCAATGCGCAGGTGATGGCTCCAACCAAGGACGCAGGAAGCCAAACATCATCTCCGCCGAGGCGGCACTGAGCAGGAAGTAGAGCACCGTGATGATCTGCCAGGCCATTTTGTGCTTCCCGAGACGCTCGGCTGCGAGCACGACGCCTTTTTGCACCGCGATGAGTCGGATGCCCGTGACGAAAAACTCACGCCCGAGGATGGCGATAGCGATCCAGGCCTTCATCTCGGTGCGCTCGACGAGCAGAATGAAGGCGGCGGCGATGAGCACTTTGTCCGCCAGCGGATCGAAGAGCTTGCCGAAGTTCGTCACCAGATTCCGCGAGCGGGCGATCTTTCCATCCAAGTAATCCGTGAACGATGCTGCCGAGAAAATCAGCAGTGCTGCCGTCATGGCCTGGGACCACGGGATGTAAAAGCACACGACAAACGCGCCCGTGAGGATCAGGCGGGAGACGGTGAGCTTATTCGGCAGGTTCATGCAGGTTGGGCGAAACTGTGTAGCGAGAGGAACGCGTGGATGTCAAACATCCGCTTCGCTTTGTGACGAAAACATCACCGCACCAGCAAATGATGCTTGGTCTTCCCGTGGCGTTGCTTGTTCGTGAGCGGAGGGAGGTCGAGGTAGAAGAGGTGGCGCAGGGCTTTGCCGTGATGCTTTAAAACGCGGCCACACTCGTCCTGGAGTGCTTGCCAGCGCTTCCACGGGTGCTGCGGGGCGTGGATGATGTGCCGCAGCAGGCTGAGCCACTCGATGTAGGCGCGGGAGATGTCGCCCTCGGCCACGTCCTGCTGGCGGAGCTCGCGGGCGTCGGGGCTTTCGGGATGCAGGAGGGCATCGAGCAGCTCGGCGGTGCCTTCGCCATAGTCGGGCGGGAGTCCGTGCTCTAGGTAGCCCTGGTGATTGATGAAGCCGTAGGTGTTTCGGCAGATCGCGCCGAGTCGCTCGGAGTCGCAGGCCATGGGCATGTCGAACTTCGTGCCGCCACGCAGGTTCGCGAGATGGCGGACGAGATCGTCGATGGGGTAGCCGTCATCTTCCAAAGCGGCGGCGATGGCGAGCCCTTCGCCGCCTTGGAAGAAGGAGAAAACCTCCCCGCGTCGTGTCGGCGCGCCGTCTTCGTCGATCAGCCCCAGCGAGCGCCAGGCATGGATGGGGGAGCCGGTGCGCGGCTGGCGGTCTGAAGTCGTCGTCTCGGGTGCATGGACACCCGTGTCGTTCTTCACCACCTGGGTGCGCTCCTGAGCACGGAAAAGCGGCACGCCATGGGAGTCGCGATGCACCGGCACGGTGACGGCTCCGAGATCGAAGACGCCGAAGACGAGGCCTTCCTTTTCAATCGTGCGTGTGAGCGTCGGCAGGCCCTTCGTCTCCTGGTCGAGCCCGCTTTGATAAGATGCGCGCAAAGCCGCCGTGAGCGATTCGCCGTGGAGCACTTCCACCTCCTCGACGGGGATCTCTTCGAGCTTCTTCGGCAGATTCAGCATCTTCCGCAGGCTCTTCGTGGGGCGAATGATGCCGGGCTGATCTTCGAGCTTCGACCCCAGCGGGATCTCCACGCCGTAGCGATCTTTGGCCAGCTTCCCCACACGACCGATGCCGTGTGCGAACTTCGCCAAAAAGGAGGACACACTCAGCGCGAAGGCGATCTTCTCCGGGCTGGCGATCCAGGCTTCGGCCAAAGGCAACCACTCCGGCAGCGTGCTGGATTTGCGCTCCCACTCACCGCGCGAGTTGAGTATCTGTTTCTCGATGGCTTCGAGGCCGAAGAGCGCCTTTTCCTCCTGACGACCGTTTAGCAGCGCCCCTTCCGGCACCTCGGCTTCCAGCCCGAGCAGCGGCGGTGCTTTGGAAAACAGACGTTGGGCGAATTTTTCCGCCTCCTGAAACGCGTTTTGCTGCGTCTGTGCGGCGTGTTTCATCACGCGGAGGAAGATCGGCCAGGCGAGTAGGTTGCTGCGATGCAGCCTCGCAGGCCGAGCATCGTGCAGCGAAGGGCTCTGACGCGTCGTCACCACATAGCCACGCTCATCGAGACCACGTCTGCCGGCACGGCCATACATTTGCAAAAGCTCATCGGGGGCGAGTTTGTGCTCGCTCTTGCCATCGTGAAAGGTCGTGGCCGCCACATGCACGCTACGCACGGAGAAATTGATCCCCGCCGCGAGGCCCATCGTCGCCACGACGACTCGGAGCTGGCCCGCCTTTGCCAGCGGCTCGATCACTCCCGCCCGTGCGGCATACGAGAGCCCGCTGTGATGAAAGGCGATGCGCTTCTCGATAAGGTTTGCCAGATCCTTCCCGCACACCGCGCGCTGCTCCGGCGTCAGCTCCAGCGGATCACCCGCAGGCAGATCCGCAGCGAGCCGGCGCGCGATGTTTTCCGCTTCTTTGCGGCGTGGTGAAAAGATGAGCAGCGGGGCCAGATCCGCCAGCATCACGGCAGCGGCCAGCTTCGGCCAGAACTGGTCAAAGTGCCGCGCCATGCGTTGCGGCAGGCTTTCCCATGGCATCTCATCCAGCGGCACGGGGCGCTCTTTGGTCATCACCACTTCGGCACGACGGCCGAGGCGCTGCATCCAGGCCGCCACGTCATCCGGGTTCGCCACCGAGCCACTGAGCAGCAGCAGCCGTGTCTCCTGCGGCGCGAGCGCGATGGCCGCCTCGTAGTGCGATCCGCGCTGGTCATCGCCGATCATCTGATATTCGTCGATCACCAGCAGCGCGGGGCCTTCCCCACGCACCAGCCTTTCCAGCTGAGTCTCCAGCGTGGCCACCAGCACCGGAGCGCCGACGTTTTCAGAAACATCCCCCGTGGCGATGCCGACGTTCCACTTCGCGTCCTTCCACTCGGCGTATTTGTCATTGGCCAGCGCCCGGGTCGGAACGGTGTAAACCGCCTGACCTTGGAGCGAGCGGGACTGATGCAGCAGCTCGAAAATGTAGGTCTTCCCTGCCCCGGTCGGTGCACTCACGACCACGTCGCAGCCCTCACGCAGCAAATTGACCGCCTGGTGCTGCCAGACGTCGGGGAGCTTCAGATTGTTAATGGAGGGAAGCATGGGCTCTCAAGGGCTTACGAATGGCAGAG
>JBILPY010000726.1:0-2648 GCA_044373575.1 Prosthecobacter sp.
AAGGTCACGAGCCTGCCGGGGAAGTTCCCGCATCGTGTCGGCCTGCATCAGAGCTGCCATGGACTGCGTGGACTCGGGCTCGGCAAATGCAGCGAGTGCATGGTGCCTGATTTCTCCAAGCCCGCGAAGCTGCTCAGCCTCGTCGAAGGACTCGAACTCGTGCCGCTGGATCGCTGCGACGAATGCTGCGGCTTCGGCGGCACCTTCTCCGTCTTTGAAAAGGATGTCTCCGTCTCCATGGGCCGCGACCGCATTCGCGATCACGTCAGCCACGGTGCCGAGTTCATCACCAGCGCCGACATGTCCTGCCTGATGCACCTCGGCGGCCTGCTCGCCCGCGAAGCGCCACAGGTGAAGGTGCGGCATATCGCGGAGATCCTGGCAGGAACCGATGACAACCAAGCACTGTAAGCAACTGCGAATCTTTCCCCATGTCCCACGCCGCCAACGCCCACGAATTCCTCCGCGATCCTGCGCGAGCGTCCTGGCATGATCAGACGCTCTGGATGGTCCGCACGAAGCGGGATCGACAAGCCGCGAAGGTGCCGGACTGGGAGCCGCTGCGGGAGGCGGCCTCGCAGATCAAGGAGCACACGCTTTCCCGACTGGCGGAGTATCTGGAGGAGTTTGAAGCCAAGGCCGTGGCCAACGGCATCCAGGTTCACTGGGCCAGCGATGGCGATGAGCACAACCGCATCGTCCACAGCATCCTCGCCAAACATGGTGCAAAGAAGCTCGTGAAGAGCAAGTCCATGCTCACCGAGGAATGCCACCTGAATCAGCACCTCCAGCAGCATGGCATTGAAGTGATCGACACCGACCTTGGCGAGCGCATCGTCCAGCTTCAGCAGATGCCGCCAAGCCACATCGTCATGCCGGCGATTCATCTGAAGCGTGCGGAGGTGGGCGAGGTCTTCCACGAGCATCTCGGCACGCCGAAGGGGCTCGATGATGCGCAGGAGCTGACGGAAGCGGCGCGCCAACACCTGCGCGGGCACTTTCTCACCGCGGATGCAGCTTTGACGGGCGTGAACTTCGCCATCGCGGAGACAGGTGGGTTTGTCGTCTGCACGAACGAAGGCAATGCGGACATGGGAGCGCATCTGGCGCCTGTTCACATCGCCTGCATGGGCATTGAAAAGATCATCCCAAAGCAGGAGCACCTCGGCGTGTTCCTGCGCCTGCTGGCCCGCAGTGCCACAGGGCAGCCGAGTACGGTCTTCAGCTCACATTTCCTGAAGCCACGACCCGGTCAGGAGATGCACATCGTGCTGGTGGACAATGGCCGCAGCCGCCAACTCGGGCGTGCGGATTACCGCAAAAGCCTCGCCTGCATCCGCTGCGCCGCCTGCTTCAACACCTGCCCGGTCTATCGCCGGAGCGGCGGCTACAGCTACAGCTACTTCATCGCCGGTCCCATCGGCAGCATCCTGGCCCCCAACGTGGACAAAGCCGCGCATGGTGACATGCCGTTTGCCTCCACGCTCTGCGGTTCATGCAGCGCTGTGTGTCCGGTGAAGATCGACATCCACGCGCAGTTGCTCAAATGGCGGCAGGAGATCACCGCTGATGGTCATGCACCTTGGTGGAAGACGCTGGCGATGTATGGAACGAGCTTCGTTTTAAAACGGCCCGCGCTGTATGCCATCGCAGGTCGTCTGGCCCGCCGCTTCACTCCGCTGGTGAACTTCCTGAAGCTCGACCCCTGGACCCAAAACCGCGATCTGCCCGATGCACCGAAGGAATCCTTCCGCGAGTGGATGGCACAGCAGAAAAACGCCCGATGAGCAGCCGCAGCACCATCATTGACGCCATCCGCAAAGCTCAGCCCCTTGAGCTGCCCATGCCTGAACCCACGCATCTAGGTGTCGGCGGAAAGATGGAAGGCACGCTCACGCACTTCATCGCCATGCTCGACTTCATCGGGGCACGAGTCGTGCGTGCTGCGAAGGTTGAAGACGCTGCCACCTGGCTGCGCGAAAACATTCCCGCTGATGCGAAGATCGCCTCCACGGTGGCCGCCCTGCCGGGGAATGTCGATCTCAGCACCATCGCTGATCCGCATGACCTCGAAGGCACTCACACGGCCATCTTTCCTGCGAGATTCGGCGTCTGTGAAAACGGAGCCGCCTGGGTGGAGGAAAGCGATCTCGGGCATCGTGTGCTGCCGATGATCGCCGAGCATCTCTTCATCGTCGTGAAAGCGGATCAGATCGTGGCAGACATGCACGCCGCCTATACCCGAGTCGGGAAGATCGGCAGCGGCTTTGGGCTCTTCCTCGCCGGGCCATCGAAGACCGCCGACATCGAGCAATGTCTCGTCATCGGCGCGCACGGAGCCCGTGGGGCCACTGTCTTCATTTGGGGCGAGTGATCCCGGCACTTTGATGATGGACAGCTCACTGCCTCCGCGTTCATGCTCGCCCGCATGAAGCCCTTCCTCTCGTATCTCCCGCTCCTCGTCCTGCTCGCCGCTTGTGGTGAAGAAAAACCCGCGCCCGCGCCCGCTCCCGTCGTCGAGTCAAAGACCGCCGCCAGCCCTGCCCCTGCTGTCGCATCAGCCCCGGCAAACCCTCCGCCCGCCGCACCCGCACTTGCGGCGGAAAAGAAGATCTTCTGGTCTGCCGAGATGCTGCACACCGAGATTA
>JBILPY010000727.1:0-2644 GCA_044373575.1 Prosthecobacter sp.
CGCGCGGGTGATCTATCTGCCGGATGCGGACGGCACGCCTGAGAAGCTGGTGGACGAGTGGCTGCTGACGACGGGCTGTGAGGTCATCATCCCGGCGCTCGTGAGCCGTGGGACGGAGTTTAGCACAAATGAGGCTTTTGCCGTGAAGACGAACGTGCCGCACAGGGAATGGGTTTACCGCCAGAGCTATGAGCTGGGCCGCCACCTCATAGGCTACGAGGTGCAGAAGGCGCTGGCGGTGGTGGACTGGTATAAGGCACAGCCGGAGCAGGTGCCGGTGCTGATCGCAGGTGTGGGGGAGGGAGCGATGCAGGCAATGCACGCGGCGGCTATCGACGAGCGGATCGACTGTGTGTACTCGATGGGCTACTTCGCGCCGCGTGAGATCCTGTGGCAGGAACCGATCGAGAGGAATGTCTTCGGCCTGCTGCGCGACTTTGGTGATGCGGAGGTGGCGGGCCTGATCGCGCCGCGTCCTCTGGTGCTGCAGCACTTGTTCTATCCGAACTACGTCGTCAAGATGGAGGCGTCCCAAGGTGTTCGCGCCATCGCCGCGCCGGGAAAGCTCGCTGCACCAAATGTGGCGGCCTTCAATGCTGAGATCGCCCGGACAAAGAGTCTCGCGCCGACGAGCCGCCTCCTCGCAGCCACGCAGGAGACGAACAATGAGCAGATCATCCGCCATCTGCTGCCCCAGGCAGCCGCCGACGCGGTACTGAAGTCGCTGAAGATCACGGGAGCCGTCATCAGCCTGAAGCCAGATCCGACACGCCAGAAGCGGCTGGTGCGGGAGCTGGAGGCCTTTACCCAACGCCTGCTGGTGACCACGGAGATGGAGCGCAAGGAGCAGTTCTGGAACAAGCTGCCGCTCAAATCCCTGCCCGAGTATGAAGCGCACACGGCACCCGAACGTGATCGCTTCTGGAATGAGGTCATCGGCCGCCTGCCGGACCCGAACCTGCCTGTGAACGCGAAGAGCCGACTCGTGCGGGAGACTGACATGGTGCGCATCTATGAGGTGACGATGGATGTGTGGGAGGATGTTTTTGCCTGGGGCTGGCTGTGTCTGCCGAAAGACCTGAAGCCGGGAGAGAAACGGCCTGTCGTGGTTTGTCAGCACGGGCTGGAGGGCATCCCTGAAGACACGATCAACGATGATCCACAAGCGAAGAGCTTCGGACCCTATCAGGCATTCACGCTGCGGCTGGCGGAGCAGGGCTATGTGACTTTTGCGCCGCACAATCCTTATCGCGGGATGCACGCCTTCCGCACTTTGCAGCGAAAGCTCAACCCACTGGGGCTGACTCTTTACAGTGTGATCAACGGGCAGCATCAGCGCATCCTCGAGTGGCTGAAGGCGCAGTCATGGACCCAAACGGAGAAGATCGCCTTTTACGGCCTAAGCTACGGCGGCAAGAGCGCCATGCGTACGCCTGCGGTGCTCAAGGATTACTGCCTGAGCATCTGCAGCGGTGACTTCAACGAATGGGTGCGCAAGTGCGTGAGCACGGACATGCCGATGAACTACACTCACACGCACGAATACGAGATCTGGGAGTGGAACATGGGCCGCACCTTTAATTATGCCGAGATGGCGGCGCTAATCGCCCCGAGGCCCTTCATGGTGGAGCGCGGACACAACGACGGCGTGGGCAACGACGAATGGGTGAACTACGAGTTCGCCAAGGTGCGCCGGCTTTATAACAAACTCGGCATCGGCGACCGCACGACGATCGAGCACTTCGACGCCGGGCACATGATCCACGGCGTGGGGACGTATCAGTTCCTGAAGGAGAAGCTAAAGAGATGACAGCATTGGGCTTCAAAGCCGCAGGAACGCCCGCTGACGGTAAAGCCAGACGCAGAGCAACCAGAGAACAATGAGTACGCTGCACTTTTCGATGACTGGCCCCCAGGCTGAAGCGAACAGGTTGGCCATGCCGTGCTTGGCGAGCTGCTGGCTGATCCAGCCTGCACTGAGGCTGTGCATGACGTAAATGAAGATGCTGTTCATGCCGACGACGACGAGCGGGAACACAACGCGCCGCTGCCCGGCGATCTCGACGAGCCAGTAAAAGAAGGCCAGCATGAGCAGCACCCAGCCACCGCTGAGGATGGCCCAGGAAGGCGTCCAGATACGCTTCACCACAGGGCAGGCCACATAACCGAAGACAGTTCCGATGAGCAGACAAACAATGCCAGCAGCGAGCAGTCGCCCAAATTTGTGCCCATGCGAGTGCCTGCCATTCATAAGAAAGTGCCCCGTGACGGCACCCCCCAGCATCGTGGCCAGTGCGGGAACGAAATTCAGCGTCTGGTAGCCGCCCGCGTTGGAAGCGAAAGGTTCGGAACGAGGCAGAAGATTTAACAACCAGCGGTCCATCTCGGCTGCGGCATTGGTGTGAATGTTCCAGTGGGCAAAGAAGCCGTCGAGAAAGCCCTCAGCAGGCGGTTTCGCACTCTGAAAGGCAGCAAGCTGCTCGGGTGTGGGCAGCGGATGCTGGTAAAACCAATACCAGTCCCCAGCAAGGATGAGAATAATGGCCGCAAGACAGTACTCCCAGCCCATTCCTGAGAGTAATACAAGGAAGACATAACCAAGGCCGATCTGAGCGAGCACATTCGTGAAAACCCAATTCGTCAT
>JBILPY010000248.1:0-6305 GCA_044373575.1 Prosthecobacter sp.
GATGCCCTCGAATTTCACTTTCCGGGTGAGCTTCTTGTAAATGGGGTCGCCATTCTTGTCCGTGCCCGTTTGCTGATTGTAATCATTGTCCACCAGCGTGAACCCGCCGCTGACTTCACCCGTGGCAGGCTTCACCGTAAGGGTTGTCTTGGCCGGGTTGAAGGCGGCCACGGCCATCGTGAGCTTGTTCGCTGAAGTGAGCGTGAAGTAGGTGTTTGCAGGTGTTTCCGAATAGGCAGCCAGCCCCTCGAAAAGAATCGCGCCGTTCACATTCACATCCAACAGGCCGGCGGCGATGTCACCCGAGGCCGGTGCCACGTAGATGCCTCCGACCACAGAACAGTCGGAGCTGAAGCCATCATAGAAAAACCTTTCCGAAGCGGCTGTCTGCTGCGGTTTGAACCAATTCACCGCCACCTCTCCCCCGCTCAGAGTCGGCAGGACTCCTTCGGCTCCCGCTGTTAGTCTTAGCATGCCGATAAGGCTGCCCATTTTGCCATAGGGCAAGGTTTGATAAATCAGCACCTGCCCATCTGGACCGAGGAAAGTGTCGGTCTTAAAAGCCGTGCCATCAGGCAGTTTCCCGCTGACCGTGAGATCTCCGTTCGCGGCGACGGTGAAGCTGCCGATGCCGTGGCCCACTTCGACGAGGCTGGTGGGCAGATAGAAGTTATAGCGCCCCAGGTAGTCCGTGGCTGGACGCGTGGTTTTATCCCAGACTCGCCGCCAGGCCGAGACGTAGGCCATTTCTCCATCGGGATGAGTGATCGTGCCGGCGACGGCATCGTTGGCGAAATCCAGATCCAAAGTCAGTGCTGGCAATCCGCTGCGAGGGATGGTCGTCGAACTCGTGCCCTCTCCAATGCCCGTGCTCGTAATGAATCCGCTGAAGCTAAACGGCGTGCCGGTGCTGATGACCTTGCCATTGTAGCTGCCATTGGCGGCCACGGTCAGCTCGAATCGAGCGCCCAAGTGACCATTTTTCCAGGGCGGAGGGTCGATCGTGCGGGTCACGAGCCCGTGGTAGGTGCCCGTCGTACTCGGTTCTTGCGCTGAGGCACCACGGCCCCCAGCCAAGATCATCAGCAACATCCACACGGCATTGATGCAAAGACGGCGGGAGAGGAATTGATTGTCCATTCCTTCTTCTAGCATCGTCAAGATTAGGGGAATAGCTCTTTCTTCTTAATTGATGACCATGGGCCACCTGCCACCTGGCTGAGTATTGTCTTTCCAAGCCGTGAGTTTGACACGCCGCAGGCCGCCGCTACCCTCGAGCCACATGCACCTCTACCGCACCAATCACGGCTTTTACCTGCACACCGACTCCTGGTTCCGTCTGCCTGACACCGACTGGGATGCGCTCATCGCCCATGAAGACCTGCACGGTTACCTGAGCCAGGTGGCCAATGAGTTGACCGTGGTCCATGCCCCCACTCCCGGCAGCATCCTCGCCCCCATCGGCACCCAGGAAGTCTGGGCCGCCGGTGTCACCTACTTCCGCAGCCGCACCGCCCGCATGGAGGAGAGCAAAGAAGCCGGTGGCGGCAGCTTTTACGATCGCGTCTATGCCGCCGAGCGCCCCGAGATCTTCTTCAAAGCCACCCCCCAGCGTGTCGCCCACCCTGGTCAGCCCATGCATCTGCGCAGCGACTCGAAATGGATGGTGCCCGAGCCCGAGCTCACCCTCGTCATCAATCCCCGTGGCGAGATCATCGGCTACACCGCCGGCAACGACCTCTCCTGCCGCGACATCGAAGGCGAAAACCCCCTCTACCTCCCGCAGGCCAAGTGCTTCAAGCTCTGCGCCGCCGTCGGTCCCTGCCTCCTCATCACCAAGGTACTGCTCAGCCCCGACACCCAGATCGCCGTCACCATCACCCGCGCCGGAGCCACCGTCTTCTCGGGTGAAACCCCCATCTCCCAGCTCAAACGCAGCGTGCAGGAGCTCGCCGACTTCCTCTACCGCGACAACACCTTCCCCACCGGCGCCCTCCTCATGACCGGCACCGGCATCGTCCCCGGCGACGACTTCACCCTCCAGTCCGGCGACGAAGTCGCCATCGCCATCGAAGGCATCGGCACCCTGGTCAATCCCATGGCCTAAAGGGCGGGGCCGTGCGGAGCACGGAGACTTTGAGAGCGGCTCCGCCGCGAGACTTTGAGACTTTGAGCCGAGCAGCATGGCGGGCTGCGAGTCAGACTGAGCGCAGCGAAGCCCAACGGGTAAGACGAGCGTGAGGCGCGAGCGAATCAAACTTTGAGAGCGGCTTCGCCGCGAGACTTTGAGGCGCGAGCGAATCAAACTTTGAGATTTTGGAGTTGCTGTGAAAGGTGGGGGTTGGTTAGACTTGAGGCCTGAGAATGACTCGGCCTTCGATGGCGCGTGAGGGATCACGCGCCCTACCTTCACCTAAGGCAGAACGCCTTTGAACCCGGAGGGTTCATCGCCTGGAGATATGGCAGCGGCTTTGCTGGCGAGTGCGCGGGCGGCGGCCTTGCGGCCAAAGTGGTAAAAGACGGCGGGGGTGAGGCAGAGATCCAGCAGGGTGCTGCTGACCAGTCCGCCGACCATCACGACCGCTACTGGATGCAGCAGTTCCTTGCCAGGCTGACCGGCTGCGAAGACAAGGGGCAGAAGCGCGAGCGCGGCGGAAAGCGCGGTCATGAGCACCGGCGGGATACGATCCAGCGTGCCACGAATGATCATCTGCGGGGTGAAGCCCTCGCCCTCGTGCCGCATGAGGTGCAGGTAATGCGACAGCAGCAGCACGCCATTACGCGCTGCCACACCACCAACGGCGATGAAGCCCACCAGGGTGGCGATGCTGACTTCATCTCCGAGAAGCCAGATGAGAAACACGCCACCGAGCAGCGCCAGCGGGACATTCAGCAGCACTTGCAGGGCCAGCACCGCACTGCGGAAGTAGCTGTATAGAAACGCGCCCAGCACTAGCAGCAGAGCCCCTGAAAGCTGGAGAATGCGCTGGGTCGCCGCGCGCTGGGCTTCATACTCACCCTCAAGCCGCAAGAAAGCACCGGGTGGAAGCTGAACCTTTTCCCGCAGGCGTGATTCGAGATCGGCGACCAGTGAAGGCCAGTCGCGCTCCGCGGCGTTGGCTGTCACCAGCAGGCGGGGCTGGGCGTTCTCCCTGTTGAACACACTCGGCCCCACGGTTTCGCGAACATCGGCCACACCCCGCAGTGGAACCACTTGGCCAGAGGGCACCAGGATCGGCAATGAGCCAAGCTCTTCCGGCGTGTCGGTCCACTGGCCCGGGAGCCGGACCAGAAACTCCATGGTGCGCTCGCCATGCGGCACACGTGCCACGACATGTCCGCTGATGAGGTCGGTGACTTGTTCATTGAGCGCGGTGACGGGCAATCCGTAGGCGAGCGCGCGTTCACGATCCACGACCACCGCGATCTGAGCGACGCTGCCCTGCGCTTCAAGCATGACATCGACCAGGCCCGGCGTGCCGCGTGCCACCTCGACGATCTTTTCCCCAACCTCTTGTGCCAGGGTGGCATCGACACCGAAGACCTTGATCGCCAGTTTGGCTGTGGTCCCGCTCAGCATGTGCGCAAGCCGGTGCGCGATGGGAGCCCCGATGGTGACTAGAGTGCCGGGGATTCCCCCCAGGGTCCGGCGGACATCTTCCAGCACTTCCGCGCGTGGACGTCCGTGGGCGTGAAACTCCAGATCGAACTCCGTGATCGACACCGGCACGATGTGGTCGTCACGTTCCGCCCGCCCACTGCGCCGCCCCACACTGCGGACCTCTGGGATGCGCCGGAGCAGGGCCACCGCAGTGTCACCGAGTTCTGACGATGCAAAGAGTGATGTCCCCGGCGCGGAGACGAGTGATACCGTGGCGCTGTTCTCATGAAAGGCGGGCAGGAAGTTTTTGCGCAGCGTCGGGTAAAGCGCGACCACACCGGACAACGCCACCGCCGTGAAACCCAGGACAAAGAAGGGCCGGTGCAAAGCGAGCGGTAGCACAAAGCGTTGGGCAAACTGCTTCAGTGCCCGCACGAGAAGCGGCTCAGGCGCGCTGGATGCCCCCGGCTTTACCCACTGCAAGGCAAACGAGCACAGCACAGGAATGACCGTCAGCGAGACGAGAAATGACGCCACGATGCTCACACAGGTGGCGATGGCGACCGGGCGGAAGAGCTGCCCCTCCAGCCCAGGCAGCACCGCCAGGGGTATGAAGGTGAGCAAAACGAGAATCGTCGCGTAAAAGATGCTGTGCCGCACTTCGCCAGATGCTTCGGCCACGATTTGCAGCAGCGGTCGTGGTTCATGGCTTTGCCGGTTTTCACGCCAACGGCGGAAGACATTCTCCACGTCCACGATGGCATCATCGACCACCATGCCAAGCGCCACCGCGAGACCTCCGAGCGTCATGGTGTTCATGCCGACGCCCAGCCACCAGAAGACCAGAAAGCTGATCGCAAACGAAAGCGGAATGGCCGCCAGGGTGATGAGCGTCATGCGGATGTTGCCGAGGAAGATGATGATCACCGCAGCGATGATGAGCACGCCATCTCGCACGACGTGCTGGAGATTGCGCACCGAGTGACCGACGAAGTCTGCCTGCCGAAACAGAATGGTAAACTCGACACCCGCAGGCAACGCCGGGCGCAACTGATCCAGCGCACGCTCGATCTCGCGGGTGAGTCGCAGGGTGTCAGCCCCCGGTGATTTATCGACGCTCATGATGACACCTGGGCGGCCATTCACACTGGCATCCCCGCGCTGCGGCTGAATCCCCAGCTCCACGCGTGCGATGTCGCCGAGCAGGATGACGTGGTCACCCTCCTTCTTCACCGGCGTGCGGCGCAGGTCGGCGAGATCAATCGTTAGACCCAGCACGCGCACGGCCATCTCTTGGGACTTCAGCGTCATCCAGCCCCCGCTCGCATCGCCTGTCGCCCGCGCCACCGCCTGCTTGACCTCCTCAAACGAAAGTTCATGCGCAACGAGTTTGCGCGGATCGGGCAGAACGTGGACCTGCTGCACCCCGCCGCCCATTGGCAGCACATCGGCCACGCCAGGAATGCTCTGCAGGCTGCGGCGCACCGTCGTGTCGGCCAACGAACGCAACTCCGGCGGCGCAGTTTTTCCATCGCTGCTGCTGAGGCCGATGAGCATGATTTCACCCAGCAGCGACGACGCAGGCGCCAGGCCGGGGGTCAGCCCCAGAGGCAGTTGCGGGGCGGTGTTGGAAAGCCGCTCCTGCACCAGCAGCCGCGCATGACGCAGGTCGGTGCCCCACTCAAACTCCACAAAGATCACGGACAAACCAGCGTCGGAGCTCGAGCGCAAACGGTCCAGACCCGGCAGGCCGAGCAGGCTGGTCTCCAGCGGACGAGTCACCCGCGCGGCCACATCCTCCGGCGCAAGCGATGGGCATTCCGTGATCACGGTGACGGCCGGTTTGCTCAGCTCTGGCAGAACATCAACGGGCATCTGCCGTGCGATCTGTGCCCCGGTCAGGAGCACCAGGAATGCCACCGCGATGACGAGGAGCCGCTGGCGGAGTGAAAAATGGATGAGCGCGCTTAACATCGTTTGATTCAGGCTGGAGCTTGCGGCGGATGGCGGCGGCTGAGCCACAGCAGCCCGAGCAGCAGCGCACTAAGCGTCGCGAAAAAGACCGTCACGGGCGTGACTGAGTGAGGGGCGTGCTCGTCGTGCGAGTGGCTGGACTCGTCAGCCTTCCCTTCGCCCTCATCACCACTCAATGGGGTGCCGTTTTCGTCGTGGGCGTGGCCATGCGCCGCATCCAGCGCTTCCTTCAAGCTTACCGATCCGCGTCCCGCTGAACTCAGCGAGTAAGCACCGCGAGTCACCACTTCATCGCCGGGCAGAAGCCCACGCATAATTTCGACAAAGCGATCATTGCGCTGCCCCGTGACGACGGGTACGCGCTCAAACGTGTTGGGCAGGTCGAAGTCTTTGACGAATACAAATGGCCCGGCAGCATTGCCCTGCACGGCTTCACGCGGCACTGCGGAGACCTTGCGTTCCGCCGCGATGATGCGGAACTCCGCCCTCATTCCTGGCCGCATGAGCAGATCTGGGTTCGGCAGTCGGTAGTAGGCCTCCACCGTGCCGTGCTTGCGATCGCCTTCCGTGCCAAAGCGGATCAGCGTTCCCCTGAGAATCTTGTCGCAGGCTGAGAGCACCTGTATCCGCGCTGCGGAACCTGGTAAAAGCAGCGAGGCCTCATGCTCAAACACGCGGGCGACGACATCCACCTCGCGCAAATCAGCGATCTCGATCAGCGATGTCGCAC
>JBILPY010000142.1:0-8634 GCA_044373575.1 Prosthecobacter sp.
GAACTGCCCTTCATAACCAACCGCCGCGGCTACGGAGCCCTCGGACGCCTCAACGATGGCAGATTGATCGCCTACATCTACAACAGCGCGAATGAGAGCATGCTCGACTACGCCATCAGCACCGACGGCGGCAAAACCTGGCCCAAGGTCGGCACCTCGACCGTCAGCCGGAAGATCCGCAATCCCCAGTTCACCGCCTTTGGCGGCAAATATTACCTCCATGGCCGCAGCGGCGCGTATGGCGAAGGCAGCGGCCACATGATCCTCTACATGTCCGACGACGGCATCACCTGGGACGACGGCGTGTATCTGCGCATGCGCACCGCCGGTGCCGGAGCCTACTCCAACAGTCTCGTCGTCGATTCCCCCGACGGCAGTGGCAAACAACGCCTCCTCATCCAGGCCTCCCACGCCTACGAAGACAGCAAGACCAACGTGCTCCACTGGTGGCTGGAGTAACTGCTGCAAACCTTCACCAACCAACAACCATGCTCCTCCGACCTCTTTTCTGTTTCTTTGTGCTCTCTGCGCTCTTTTGCGGCCAAGCCATCGCTGAACGCACCGCCGACCCGAAACGCACTTGGCAGGGCATTCCAGGCTTGGAGCGCTCGGCAAAGGGACGCGTCTTCTCATCCTGGTTCACGGGTGGGCCAAAGGAACCCTCGCCGGACAACGAAGTGCTGCTGAGCTGGAGCAATGATGAAGCGAAGACCTTCACCACACCGCAAGTGATGGCGGAGCCGAAGAATGGCACGCGCTGCTTTGATCCGACGCTCTGGATCGATCCGAAGGGGCGGCTTTGGTATATCTTCAATCGCGGCAACAAAGACACCGCGCAGCATGACGTGTGGGCACGGATTTGTGACGCGCCGGATGCCCAGACGCCGATCTTCGGGGCGGAGTTCCGTGTGGGCTTCGATGCGCCGTTCGCCTTTCGCATGAACAAACCGACCGTGCTTTCCACCGGTGAATGGATCATGCCTGTCACTCACGCCTCGCAGCCGAGCCACGATTGGTTCCCCTTCGCAGATCAACTCCAAGGCGTGGGCATCTCTAGCGACGAAGGAAAGACATGGAAACTCCACGGCGCTCTCAGCATGCCCAAATGGGCGCTCGAATGCATGATCACCGAACTCAAAGACGGTCGTCTCTGGCTCCTCAGCCGCACAGGCAGCGGCTTCCTCTGGGAAAGCTATTCATCTGACAAAGGCCGCACTTGGACGGAGCCCAAAGCTACTCGCATCTCCAATCCCGGCTCCCGATTCTTCATCCGTCGTCTGACCTCCGGCAATCTGCTGCTCATCAATCACTACAAGTTCAAGGGCCGCAGCCATCTTTACGCCCAACTCTCCACCAACGATGGCCAAAAGTGGAACGAAGGCCTCCTGTTGGACGAGCGTTCCGGCGTCTCCTACCCCGATGGCGTGCAGGACAAAGACGGCCTCATCTGGATCACCTATGACCGCGACCGCCAAGGCGATGGCGAGATACTACTCGCGAAGTTCAAAGAGGAAGACGTGCTCGCGGGCAAGAACGTGTCCGGTGCGGTGACGCTGAAGCAGACGATCAACAAACTGCACAAGCCATCCCTGCTCTCCGCCAACTGGGACCCCGCGCTCGCGGGTGACATCGTCATGCAGCGGCTCGTCCGAGTCTCGGCACCGCAGGTGAAAGGGGCGCATGATGCGGAGTTCGTTTGTGTCGGTGAGCGGGCTTACATCGTCGAGCATGACAACGACGTGTCACCCGGGCACGGCGCGGGCGTGGCGATGTATTGCGTGCTGTCGGTGGTGAACCTGAAGACGCTCCAGGTAGAAAAAATGCACCCGATGGCCAAGGCGGGGCAAGCCTTTGCCAATATCACGCTGCCGGAGGCGCAGGTCTTCGTGCCGCGCATCATCCGCAAGGACGAGCACACGCTGCGCACCTACTTTTGCAGCAAGTCGGCGAGCGAGCTGACGTGGTATCGCGACTTCGATCTGCGCACCCAAAGTTTTGAGGACAGCATTCACAAAGCCAAGCTCAAGACCGCCGCAGGCACCTTCGACATGGAGCCGAGTCATTTTCATGCCGATGCCGCGGCCCAGGGCTTCAAAAGGCCCGCCGTGAACCACGGCCTCTACATCTTCGATTCATTCAAGGAGTTCGACGGCCGACGCTACGTCGCGCTCAACAACTTCCCCGGCAAACAAAATGCCCTCGCCGTGCTGCATGATGACTTCACCACCTTCGAGGTCATCGGCCACTACAACGAGCCACAGTCGCAGCAGCTCAGCGAATCCGCCGTGAACCGCCTGCCCGACGGCACCTGGATGGCCATCGTGCGCAACGACGGCGGCAACTACCACTTCACCACCAGCCAGGACGGCAAAACATGGACCGTCGCCGAGCCAAAGCCCTTCGTGCCCAACGGCCTGAACTCGAAACCGACCTTCGATAAGTTCGGCGGTGTCTATTACCTCGGCTGGCAGGAGAACACCAAGATCCAGAACTGCAATCGCAGCGTCTTCAACGTGGACATCTCTCGTGATGGCAAAACCTGGCAGCGCAAATACCGCTTCGAGTCCCCGCACTCCTTTCAGTATCCGACCCTCCACGAGCACGAAGGCACCCTATGGCTCACCGTCAGCCAAAGCGATCACGGCGGCACCACCGACCGCATCATGTTCGGCAAACTGGAAGCCGTGGGCGAGTTCGAATCGCAAAAAGACCATAAGCGAATCGCATGGCCCGCACCGCCTCCACCTGCGCCCGCCGTCATGAAACGCGGCGTGACTCTCTTCACCGACCGCGACTACGTCATCGATGAAATGCCCGAGGCGGCTAAAGACCTGCCCTTCCACCGCACCAGCATCGAGAAGACCGATGTCACCGTGACGAAGACCGGCACGCTCTTTGCCCTTACACCGACCATTCGCCTGAAAGCCGCCAGCCAAGAGGACGCGCTGATCAAAGCAGGCTTCGCCAAGGTCGATGTGCCAGAGGTCCAACTCTTCCCTGGCGAGATCAATCGCGTGAGTCTCTATCGCGAGGAGGTGAAGGCTGGAGAATCCTTGAAGTTCAAGAAGATGGTCCTGCTGATCAGCGCGGGGGCCGAGGTGAAGGATCATGTCCCCGAACCGCCGAAGCCGTGGAGCGCGAACAATGGCGAGACACTCTACAACGGCATCGTGCTGCCAGAGGTGTGGCCGCCGCAGCATTACGATCAGGATTCGGCTGAGCCGATGCCGGTGCCGTGCTTGCAGCATCCACCGAAGGCCATTCCGATTGATGTGGGGCGGCAGCTTTTCGTCGATGATTTCCTGATCGAGAAGAACACGCTGAAACGCACCTTTCATCAGGCGAAGAAGTATGAGGGTAATCCGGTCTTCAAAGCCGAGACGAAGCACGAGCTAGCGGGATCGACCTTCGGTGAAAAGGGACAGGAGGCAGTGACCTATCTCGGCCATGGCGGTGTGTTTTATGATCCGACAGAGAAGCGTTTCAAAATGTATTACACTGCAGGTTGGCGTGGGCCGCTAGCACTAGCGACGAGCACGGATTTGAAAACCTGGATGCGTCCGAACCTCGGCATGCTCGAAGACAACTTGTTACTCGCCAAAGGCCGCGACGCGGGCGGCGACAACAGTCTGTGGCTCGATCTCGCGTCGCAAGACGCGCGCCTGAAGCTGCTCACGGATCGCGGCAAGGAAGGCCACTTTTTGCAAAGCTCCGCCGATGGTCGTTCGTGGTCGGAACCTGTGCCCACGGGCAAAGCCGGCGACTACTGCTCCATCTTCCACAATCCCTTCCGCGACCTTTGGTGCTACAGCATCAAGCAAGGAGGTAAGCACGGGCGCAATCGCTGGTATCACGAGTCAAGGGACTTCATGCAAGGCGCAGATTGGTCGAAGTCCGTCTTCTGGGCGAACGCGGACCGTCTGGACGAGCCGGATCCGCAAGTCGGCGTGCCAGCGCAGCTCTATAGCCTCAGCGCCGTCGCCTATGAGAGCGTGATGCTCGGCATGTTTCAGATTCATCTCGGGCCGGACAACAAAATCTGCGACGAGGGCAAGTTCCCGAAGACCACGGAACTCAAACTGGGTTTCAGCCGCGACGGCTTCCACTGGGATCGCCCGGACCGCCGCGTCTTCATCGCCGCGACCCGCAAGGAGGGCGACTGGGACCGCGCCTACCTGCACACCACGACCGGCGTGTGTGTGGTTCTTGATGACCAGCTCGTCTTCCCCTACTGCGGCTACTCAGGCATCGCCCCCAGTGGCACACGCGGCATGTATTCCGGAGCCAGCATCGGCCTCGCCACGCTGCGACGCGATGGCTTTGCCTCCATGGAAGGCCCCGGCGAGCTGACGACGCGCCCGGTGAAGTTCAAAGGCAAGCATCTCTTCGTGAACGTGAACGGCGAAGTACGCGTGGAAGTGCTCGATGAGGCTGGAAAGGTGCTGCGAACCTCCAAGGTGACTTCTGGGGATCAAACGAGGCTGAAGGTGGAATGGGCTGACGGTAATGACCTTGATGATCTTATTGGGAAAGCGGTGAGATTCCGCTTCCATCAGGCGAAGGGCTCGTTGTATGCCTTTTGGGTCACGACGGACGAAAAAGGCAGCAGCAACGGCTACGTCGGCGCAGGCGGGCCGGACTTTGGCGGCGTGAGAGACATCTCCCCATAACTTCATGAAACGCTTCTTCGACTGGTTCAACAATCTCTATCCCGTGTGGCTCGTCACACTGGCCGTCATCGCGTTCTTCAAGCCGCAGACGATGCTGTGGTTCGACAAGCCGTGGATCTTTTGGTCGCTGGCGGCGTCGATGCTCGGCATGGGGCTCACCTTGAACCTGGACGACTTCAAAGCCATCGGCCGCATGCCGGGGAGTGTCGCGCTGGGATTCATCGCGCAATACACGATCATGCCGCTCTCCGGCTGGCTCGTGGCCACAGCGTTGAAGCTTGAGCCCGGCCTCGCGGTAGGCATCATTCTCGTCGCTAGCTGTCCTGGTGGCATGGCGTCAAACATGATCAGCTACCTTGCGAAAGCGAACGTGGCACTCTCCGTGGTGCTCACGCTCGCCTCCACGATGCTGGCTTTCTTCTTCACGCCAATGTGGACGAGCACGCTGGCGGGCAAGTATGTGCCTGTGGATGCCTGGGGGCTGTGCGTGTCGGCTTTTCAACTCACCATCGCTCCAGTCGTGCTCGGTGTTTTGATCCGCTGGAAACTGCCGCGTACGGCGGATAAAATCGGTGCCTGTGGTCCTACTGTGGCCGTGCTGGCTTTCACGCTGGTGAGCGGCGGCATCGTGGCCGCGAGCGCGGACGCCATTGCGTCGAACTTCGGCAGACTCGCACTCGCAGCCTTCACTCTCCATGTGCTAGGCTTTGGTGTCGGCTATGTTGTGTCCAAAGTGCTACGCTATCCAGAATCCGTCGCCCGCACGGTCAGCATCGAAGTCGGCATGCAAAACGGTGGCATGGCCGCGTCGCTCGCTCGAGAGCATTTCTCTGCGATGCCTCTGGCCGCGGCGGCAGGTGTATTTAGCGGCGTCTTGCAAAACGTCATCGGTGGGCTGCTGGCGGCATGGTGGAAACGGCGGCCACCTGAATCATGAGCCGTCGCGACATTTACTACTGGAAATGTGACCGCTCGGCAGCGTTTCATGGCACGCAGACTCGTGGTGTGGCAGACGCGGAGATGGAGCAGCAACTTCGTGAGGAACTGCGTCGCCATTTTGATTCACAAGACGTCACCTTGAGCCCAGGAGTGGGGCAGGGGAATCACCTCACCTGGAATGCTGACGTTGATGGCAAGGCGATGTTTGTGCGTTTGGAGAATGGGCCGGAGAAAGACGGTCAGCTTGCCATCGAGTCGGCTGTGCTGGATCGAGTGCGCGGGGCGGGTGTCGTTACACCGCTGGTGTTTGGCTGCGATGCCACACGGAGACGGGTGCCCTTTGCTTGGCAGGCATTGGAGAGGATTCCAGCGCCGGATCTAAATTGGTGGTTCAAGAAGGGCGAACTGGAAGTGCCGAGCATTGCCTTTGAGATCGGCAGAGCGGTGGCGAAGTGGCAGTCGATTGAGTTCCAGGGCTTTGGTGTGCTCGACACAACTTTGTGCGGCTATCACGCCAGCTATGCAGATTACTTCCATCTGCGTCTTGGTGAGCATCTCCACTTCCTGACCGAGAGTGGCTTTATGTGCAATGCGGGTGAAATCGCCACCGAGATCGACAATCATCGCGATTTACTCGATCTAGCTCCTGGCTGCCTCGTCCACAAAGACCTCGCGCTCTGGAACATCCTTGGCACGCGCGAACAAATCGCCGCCTTCATCGACTTCGATGACGCCATCAGCGGCGATCCGATGGATGATCTCTCGCTGCTCGCCTGCTTCCACGATGTCGCCTTTCTTCAGCGTGCCTTCGAGGGCTATCAAAGCGTTCGCGCCCTGCCGGAGCATCACTTACGCCGCTTCTGGCTGCATCTGCTGCGGAACATGATCGTGAAAGCCGTCATCCGCGTCGGTGCAGGTTACTTTGATCGCGACGACGGCTTCTTCCTCATTGGAAGTGGCTCATCTGGCTCAAACCTGCGTGAAATGACGCATTCCCGCCTCGCGCTGGCCTTGCGCGGCTTGCGGGAGGGCAGTGGCCTCGACATTCTCTCACCATGAAAACTCACATCGGCACCTTTCTCTCCATCGGATCACCAGCAGTCACGGAACTCGCGGCGGAATGCGGCTTTGACTGGGTGCTCATCGACTTGGAGCACGGCTGCGAGTCGGAAGCCGCATTGCCGAATCAACTGCGTGCCCTGCGTGGCAGCCAGACGCTCGCCATCGTGCGCGTGAGTGCTCCGCATCCCGATTTGATCAGCCGTGTGCTCGATTGGGGCGCGGATGGCATCATGGTGCCGCATGTGAACACCGTGGCGGAAGCGCAGCACTGCGTGGACGCGGCGTATTATCCGCCGAAGGGGCATCGTGGTGTCTCACGCACCGTTCGCGCCTACGGCTACGGCATGAGACTTCCGGCCGGTGAGATGCCGAAGCCGATCATCCTGGCTCAAATCGAGACAGCAGACGCGGTGGCGAATGCGGATCAAATCGCTGCCGTGGAGGGCATTGATGCGCTCTTCATCGGCCCGGCAGATTTGAGCTACGACTTGAAGGCGCGGAACTCGCCGCTGCCTTATGATGATTGCGTGAACACCATCGCGAAGGCGGCAAAGGATCACGGCAAGGGCTGCGGAATCCTCGTCCGCCATGCGGATGACAAGGAGAAGCTCAAAGCTCTAGGCTTCAACTGGCTGGCCATGGACTCCGACCTCTCGCTCGTGCGCGAAGGCTTCAAGCGGAACCTCGAGCTGGCTCGAAGCTGGTGATAACATAACTCTATCTAGCCACCAGCTTGCCGACGAATCTCGGATTCTCAGCCGTTCACTGTCCACAACCATGAAACGCATCGTCTTCACTTTCCTTTTTGTCGCCAGCCTTGCCTCCGCACAGGACAAGGCATTGCTCGATCTCGCCCTCGAACCTCCTGTCATCAACACGGCCCCCGGACCTGAGTATGCTGATCAAGTCCGACCTGGAAATATGATCATCGGAGTGGACCGCACTCCTAAAGGTCGGCTGTGGGCTGCGTGGGTGGGCAATGGTGATTCGCCGAATGGCTTCTTCATGCTGGCGACGAGTGATGACGATGGCCAATCTTGGTCCAAGCCGCGTGTGGTGATTGATCCACAAGACGGCGAACTCAACGGCGTGCGCTACGAGCGCCGTGCATTGGTCGGCAATCTTTGGACCGATCCTCTGGGCCGCTTGTGGTGCTTCTTTGATCAAAGCATCGGCTACTTCGACGGTCGCTGCGGCGACTGGTATATCCGCTGCGATGATCCCGATGCCGCCGAGCCTAAATGGACGGCACCCGTGCGCTTTGCTGATGGCTGCACGCTGAACAAGCCCACCGTGCTCAGCAATGGCGATTGGCTGCTGCCGGTGGCGCTCTGGACTCGCGACCGCATGGGCGGTCCGGGCGTGGATAAGGAAGCGCACAAAGACCTCGATGTGATCCGCATGGCGAATGTCTTCGCTTCGACGGACCAAGGCAAGACGTGGACAAGGCGCAGTGGTGTGGCGTTTCCACGCACGGACTTCGACGAACACATGATCGTGGAGCGCAAGGACGGCAGCCTTTGGATGCTGGCACGCACGAAGGACGGTATCAGCGAAAGCACGTCCACCGATAAAGGCATGACCTGGAGCACGCCACAGCCGAGCACGATTCAGAATCCCAGTGCCCGCTTTTTTATCCGTCGCCTCGCCTCAGGCAAACTCATCCTTGTGAAGAATGGACCGATCAATGTGCGCCTGCCGAACCGCACAAACATGAAAGCCTTTCTCTCCGATGATGATGGCAAGACCTGGGGCAAAGGCTTGCTCATCGATGACCGCGCGTCGGTCTCGTATCCCGATGGTTTCCAGGCTCCGAATGGCGACATCCACATCCTCTATGATTGGAACCGCCACACGGATGCCGAGATCCTGCACACGAAGTTCACTGAAGCTGATTTCCTTCCTCGAAAACCCGCGCCGCTAGAGCCGCTGGATCACAACAAGCCTCGTGCCACCAACGCAG
>JBILPY010000728.1:0-2638 GCA_044373575.1 Prosthecobacter sp.
AAGGTCGAGGTGAAGGACGTGCTCGTGGGCGAAGTGTGGCTCGGCTCGGGGCAGTCAAACATGGCAATGACGGTTGCGGGTTGTTACCACTTCGATGCGGAGAAGGCGTCGGCGAAGTATCCGCTGATTCGTCATTATCGCGAAAGCTCCGGCCCGGCCGAGAAACCGCAGGCCGAGGGCAAAGGTGCATGGCAAACCTGCACGCCGGACACGGTCGGTGGTTTCTCCGCGGCGCTGTATTTCTTTGGACGCGAGATTCATCAGGAAGTCGGCGTGCCTGTCGGCCTCATCAACACCTCCGTTGGCGGCACGCCGATCGAATCCTGGGTCGCCGCCGAGGTGCAGTCCTCCGATCCCGAGACAAAGGCGAACCACGACACGCGGCTCGATACCTTTTTGAAGTTCGATCCCGCGCAGGCACCCGCTTTGCATCAAAAGCAGCTCGCCATCTGGAAAGCCGCGTCCGAGAAGGCAAAAGCCAATGGCACGCCCTTCGTCGTCCCCGCACCGAAGGACCCACTCGCGATGTGGAAGCTCAAAGGCGGCCCCTCCGGCCTCTTCAATGGCAAGGTCGTCAATCTCGTGCCCTACACGCTGCGGGGCATGCTGTGGTATCAAGGCGAAGGCAATGCCAGCAGCAATCCGGGCCTTTACCACAAGCAGCTCACGCAACTCGTCACGAGCTGGCGCACGCATTGGCAGGACGAAGTGCCCTTCGCGTGGGTGCAGCTCCCGAACTACACCGCGCCCGGCGAAGGTTGGCCCCGCGTGCGTGAATCCATGCTGAAGACGCTCGCCCTGCCGAAGACCGGCATGGCCATCACCATCGACCTCGGCGATGCAAAGGACATCCATCCGAAGAACAAGCAGGATGTCGGCAAACGCCTCTCCTACTGGGCACTCGGCACCGTCTATGGCAAAAACGTCCCCGCCATCAGCGGTCCGCTCCCCGCAGGTTCGACCATCAACGGCAGCGCCATCACCGTATCATTCAAGCACACCAACGGCGGCCTCAAATCTATCACGGGCGGCCCGCTCACCGGCTTCCAGATTGCCGGAGCCGATCACCAATGGAAGCCCGCCGAAGCGAAGATCGTCGGCGAAACCGTCATCGTCCACAGCGCCGAAGTCGCGCAGCCTGTGGCCGTTCGTTACGCTTGGAAAGACTGGTCAGACTATAGTCTCGCGAATGGCGCTGGGTTGCCTGCATCGCCCTTCCGCACGGATGACTGGCCGGTGCCTGCGGTGAAGAAGTGAACGTAGTTGCATGCTGTTGGCATTCTCCGCTCATCTCAACCGTTCACTCTCCCCATCTTCATGAAGCGACTTATCCTCTCACTGCTCCTGCTCACCAGCATCGCCCACAGTCATGAACCTGCAGCACCCGCGCCCAAAGGCACTGGACTCAAAGTGCTCGTTTATTCCAACACCGGTTACTATCGCCATCCCGACACGCCGAAGATCAATCGCTGGCTCGTCTTGCTCGGTCACGAGAATGGCTTCGAGGTGGACGTGACGGAGCATTGGAAAGACATGCGAGCCGAGGAACTGAGCCGCTACGACGTGCTCGTGCTCAACAACGCCAACGAACTCGACAAGGTGCTGCCCGAGGAGCAGCGCAAGTCGGTGGAGGAATGGTTCACCAAGGGCGGTAAAGGTATCGTCGGCCTGCATGCCGCGCTGGTGCATCAGACCAATTGGCCGTGGCTGAATGCGCTCGGCGGATGCGACTTCAATAGCGACTCCGACTTCAGCAAGGCCAAGGTCACCATCGATCCCGCTGCGAAGGATCATCCATCCGTCAAAGGCCAGCCCGCCGAGTTCTGGATCGAAGCTGATTGGACGAACCACGACCGCGTCGTCACCGGCCAGCCCGGTTTCAAGGTCCTCATGCGCGTGGACGAGACCACTTACACGCCGGTGCGTGATTACTTCAAAACTCGCAACGGCAAGCCCATGGGCGCGGATCATCCCATCGCCTGGACGCACGAACCAGCGACCGGTGGCCGCTTCTTCTACACCGAATTTGGCCACGACCTGCGCTCGCTCAGCACACCGTTCGCACGCCAACACATCCTCGAAGGCATCAAATGGGCTGCGAAGATGACGCCGACCGCACAGAAGAATAATTGACCATGAAGCACTCACTCACACTCGTCACCGCGTTGCTCTTCACGCACCTGACGCACGCCGAACCCAGCGCCGAACCCAGCGCCGAACCCAGCGCCGGGCTCATGCAGCGCATCCTGAAAGCCGCCGACAAAAGCAGCGACGGCAAGCTCAGCCTCGAAGAATACAAACCGCTGGATGTGCAGGCGAAGCATCACGGCGATGAGCATTTCAAAGCAGGTGACAAGAACGGCGACGGATTCATCGACGCCACTGAACTCGCTGGCGCACTCAAAAAGCAAACGTAGTTCGCCATTCTCAGCGAAGGCATCGAGCCTTGCTTTGCCAGGATGGATGCGAACAAAGACAATAACCTCGTTGCCTCGGAGTATCGCAAAATCTCCAAGATGGGTCATCACAGCGAGCAGCACTTCAAGGGCGCGGATGCCAACCATGACGGCTTCCTCGATCTCACCGAGTTCACCACTCAAGCGGAGCACAAAATCAAAGTGCTGGAAGGCGGCTCCAT
>JBILPY010000730.1:0-2632 GCA_044373575.1 Prosthecobacter sp.
CAGGCGGCACCGGGCGGCGTGCGCTGCGATCATGGTGAGCGCTGCAGCTTTGGTTACAGGAACCAGTGCTGCGCTGTGGCAGGCAGCAGAGGCGCGGCGGGAACGCAATGCAGCCCTGCAACATGAGACGGCTGCACGGGAGTCGGAGGCCAGGGCTGTGGCGGCGGCGGCAAGCGCGGCGACCTCCGAGAATCTGGCATTAAAGCAGAAGGAACGTGCGGAGCAGACGGCGGAGTTTTTGAGCCGGCTCCTCGATCATGCCGCTGCGGAGGTGGAGGGCGGGCGGAATCCCGAGGCACTGGCTGGCGCACTGGGACGCAGCAGTGACCTACTCCGGAAAATCACGCAGGACGCGGCGCTGCAGGGCGATTTGCTGAAGCGCATCTCCCGGCTGTACATCAGCATCGGCGACTGGCGGAACGCCATCGCGACGCAGCGGGAACTGTTGGAGGTGACCGTCAAACTGCACGGGCCGGAGAGCACCGAGGCATTCGCGGTCATGCTGGACTATCTGAAGAGTGAGGCGGACCATGGGATGCGTGCTGCCGTACCGGAACAGATCGAAGCGCTGCAGTTGCGCATCGAGAAGGCGGGTGGGAAAGGCGGCAAGCTATGGTTCGACGTGCTGCGTGAGCAGGTGCGCGTTTGGATCAAGCTGGATGACAGCCACAAGGCATTGAAGGTGGGAGAGCGCATAATGGCAGCAGTCACAGAGTGGAAGGTTCTTGGTCAGTTGCGGATGAACGCACGGATCACCCATGCTTCGGCACTGGAGTTTGCAGGCCGCTTTGATGAGGCGCTGAAGTTGCTGGAGGTGTGCCGGCAGACGGGGGTCGAGGAAAAGGCGAAGGAAGCCTCCATGCTCTCCATCGAGAGGCGCCAGTTACTCATATTGGAGGCACGAGGTGACCACAAAGGCGGCGCGGCAGTGCTGCTGCGTCGGCTGGAGGCCATGCACGTGGCTGCCCCGCTACCCGGAGCCGATCAATTCGTCGCCATACTCATGCAACTGGCTGGCTTCGAGTCCGCCGCCGGTCAGCACGAGGAGGCCGGGCGGCACGTCGCCGAGGCCCTGGCTCTGACCCGTAGACCAGAGTCCGCTGGCACGAGTGCCGCAGGCGGCGAGTGTCGATGCCTGGTGCGTCTGGCGGAGTGTGAGACAGCGGCCGGGCAGCATGAGGCGGCGATTCGACATGCTCAGGAGGGCCGCCAGTGTGCCCTGCGGAACGGAAAGAAGAGGGATCTCATCGGCGCACTGGAGCAACTGGCCTGGTCCCACCACGCCGCCGGTCAGATGGAGGAGGCTTTTGCCGTATGGCAGGAAACCTGTGAAGTGCATGCGGATGACCCGAACTTCAAAAGCGTGTTTTATCCGCTGGCCGAGATGGCGGCCATCCGCCATGCGCAGATGCGCCACGCAGAGGCGGTGAAGATCGTGAGTGAGATCTGGAGGCGCTGTCTCTCCCACCCGCTGGGCGCGGAGGACATAGGCGAGCTCGGTTACACAGCACAAATGGCCCTGAAATACTGGGCGGCGCAGGAAAAGGCAGACTCCGGCACGCCCCCGCCTGCCGAGCTGGCTGCCTGGAAAAAAGCTGCTGAGACCGACCGCGCCCAAAAAGATAGGAAGGGTCGTGCCACGGCGGACAAAGGCACGGGCACCGTCGAGCGGGTGCGGAAAGCAGTTCCATGAGCCAGTTTCAAACACCGTCATAACATTGGCCGGAGTCTGATTTTATTAAAAAAGTGCGCCAGGTTTTCCGGTGGATTGCGAGCAAGGGGGCGGCCATGGTGCTTGCGCATTTGGCGAACCGTGACTGCTGGTGCATGAAAAGTGAAATAGTCGGTAATAGAAACATCGGAACCGCACAACAGCGCGGCGGAAGGCAGTGTCCCGGCACCGCCCTTCTCATTCACTTCCGGAAATGATGCTCCTAACTGCCATGAAAACACGACGTTCCATGACCTGTCGTGCCGCCAGCCTGCTGACGCTGCTTTTTATCCTGCTCAAATTGCCCGCCGTGGGCCAGACCGACCTCAAACTCACCGACTTCCTCAGCGGTCAGGTGGAACTGCGGGAACCCTAAACCTTCACCAGGCCGCGGCGGATCGCCTCCGCCGTGGCTTGTGCGCGGTCATTGACCTTCAGCTTCATCAAGATGCGGCTGACATGTTGCTTCACGGTGTCTTCACCAATACCAAGGATGACGGCGATTTCTTTGTTGGCGTTGCCGCAGGTGACGAGGGTGAGGATTTCGCGTTCACGGGGGGTGATCTCGGGCTCGGAGAGGCGGTCCTGGAGGCGCTTTTCGATGTCGGCAGGCAGGGAGCGCTCGCCGCGGGCGACGGTGCGGATGGCGGCAAGCAGGGCGTCGCGGGAGGAGGATTTTTGCAGGTAACCGAGGGCTCCGGCCTTGAGCGCGGTGTGGATTTCGTCGTCGCGGGCGAAGGTGGAGAAAATGAGCACGCGGGCGGCAGGATGCTCGCGCAGCAGCGCCGCGGTGGCGTCGATACCGCTGAGGCCGGGCAGCTGGATGTCCATGAGCACGACATCGGGCTTCGTTTGGGCAAAGAGCCGCGAAGCTTCCTCACCCCGATCCGCCTCGCCGACGACTTTCAGGTCGTCCTCAAG
>JBILPY010000731.1:0-2631 GCA_044373575.1 Prosthecobacter sp.
GACTTGATCGCGTCCGGCAGCCTTGCAAACACCGCGTTTGCATCCACAGGATAGAGGATCTGGACCCCGGCGATCCTGCCCAGTCCGTCCGCCAACTTTCGTGCCAGTCCGTTCGCCCTGGTGGCGTGCGTCTGCCACACATTGTCCGTCAGGATGCGCTGCCACTGGGCCGAGATGAAGCGCATCTTTGAGCAGAGCTGCCCCGCCTGTTTGCAGCGATACTCAAAATCCTTCGCCAGCACCTTGTCAAAAAACACCACGGCCTCCGTCACTGCCATGCCCAGCTTTGTGCCGCCACAGCACAGCACATCGACTCCCGCACGCCACGTCAGGTCCGCAGGAGATGCCGTGCCGCCTGCCAGCGCATTGAAAAAGCGTGCCCCGTCCATGTGAACACGCAGATCATGCTTCTTAGCGAGTTCACACAGGCCCGCGATCTCTCCCGCACGATACACCGTGCCCAGCTCCGTGCTTTGGCTCAGACTTAGCGCCCGAGGTCTCGGATAATGCAGATCCGTCCGGTGCGTGATCAGCCGTGCGACATCAACCGGGTCCAGTTTTCCAAGCGACGACTTCGCCGTCAGCAGTTTGCTGCCATTGGAAAAGAACTCCGGAGCCCCGCACTCATCCGTCTCCACATGTGACACGTCGCTGCAAATCACGCTGTGATAACTCTGGCACAGCGAAGCTAGGGAAAGCGAGTTCGCCGCCGTGCCATTGAAGACAAAGAAGATCTCGCAGTCCGTCTCGAAGAACTCGCGGAAGCGCTCGCATGCCTGCGCAGTGATCGCATCGGCTCCGTAGCTCGGGTGATAGCCGGTGTTCGCTTCCTCCAGAGCCTGCCACGCCTCCGGGCAGACACCTGAAGTATTATCTGAGGCAAAGTGAAATTTGAGTTCGTTAGTCACGGGAAACGGTTTTCAAAGATTGAAGAGCCAGCCAGGCACCCAGCGCCAGCAGCACGAGATCACGCACGATCAGCTCGACATAGTTTGAGGTCGCGTCGCCGCTGCCGCCGAAGCAGCCGCAGCGGATGTCCGTGCCGCGAGCCCAGGCAATACCGATCGCGGCAAGAAACACCAGCAGACTGCCATTCAACACCAGCAGCCCGCCTTTTCTCAACACGCCCGTGATCACCGCCAGTCCGGCAAAGATCTCCAGCCAGGGCAGAAACATCGCCACGAGTGCCGCATACGGGTCAGGCAGCAGCGCAAAGCTCCGCACATCATCGAGAAACACCATCGGGTTCCACGCCTTCATCACCCCGGCATAAACAAAAACGACGCCGAAGGCGAGGTGGAGGATGCGATTGAGCCAGATCATGTGGCGCGAATCATGGCGGGAACTTGTGAGATGACAATCAGGGACATCGGGTTCATCTGCCGTAACTTCCCCTCGCCCCAGTCTCTGTGACCCGCCGTATCAGCTCATGGGAAGACCGCCAGCCATGCAGGAAGTCATAGGCGGCGAACTGGTGGATCAGGATGATAAGCCAGAAGATGAATTGATAACTTCTCTTCGAACACTTGTGCCGCAGCCGTGCCTGCGCCAGCCACGCGCCCGGCCAGCCACCCAGTAGCTCCAGCAAGTGCAGACTCGACTCGGCAATGCGCCACGCCTTCGTCCGTGCCCGCTGCTTGTCGCTGGCGTATGCCCCATAAGTGATGGCAGAAATGACAAAGGCACAGGCTGCCGTCTGCCATGCGTCGAATGGCAGGCGACGAAGAGCGACGGCTGGCAATACGAGCAGACCAGCCAGAACAAACACGCTGAGCGTGCTGATGCCGATGCGATACCGCGAGGAGACTGCATTGGTGGCGCAGGGGCGTCCCTGGCTGTCCTGCCCCAGTGTGAAGCGGATCACCTCACCCACATTCGGCGCGCTGCGGGAACCTTCCAGTTCACGACGATGCAGAAACAATCGGCGGTCGCCGAATTGCAGCCAGCCAAAGCCTTTTTCCGCATTCCATTCGGCGATCTTTGCGCTGTGTTCAGGTTGGTACATTTGTCGGGTCTATTGAGGTGCATCCTGGCTCCCGTCAATGAGCGAACAAAACAGCCACACTTGCAGATCCTGCCCAAAGTCACCGCTAACATGTCGAGGTCATGATTAACTCGGTGAAATGTACCAGAGGCAAAGCCGTTCACTGCGAGCTATGCGCCTGCTCTGCTTTATCCTTTCGTCATTTGTCATTCTGGTTTCGTCATTCGCAGCGGAGAAGCGCCCGAATCTGCTCTTCATCCTCGTCGATGATCAGTCGCCGTATGATTTGAAGATGTACAATCCTCAATCGACGCTCCAAACCCCCAACCTGGATAAGCTGGCGGCACAGGGGATGTTTTTTGATGGAGCGTATCACATGGGCTCCTTCAGCGGCGCGGTGTGCATGCCTTCGCGTCACATGATCATGAGCGGTCGCACCGTGTGGCATCTGCCGCCTGCGCCCTGGGGTGCGAAGACGAGTCCGCCTGCGCTGGAGCAGCAGACTATCCCAGCGGTCTTCAATCGCGCGGGTTATGCCACGATGCGCACCTGCAAGATGGGAAACAGCTATGAGGCCGCGAACAAGCTCTTCACCGTACGCAAGGATGCCTCCAAGCGTGGCGGCACAGACGAAACCGGCAGCACCT
>JBILPY010000143.1:0-8600 GCA_044373575.1 Prosthecobacter sp.
AGGTGTTGATCTTGGCCCTGTCGTCCTCACTAAAATCCTTCAGCGTGCGCAAGGCGAGAGGCACGGGGAGACCGACTGGGCTGCGGCGGTAGATGACGGCGAAGTGGCAGTAGCTGGAGAGGATTTGTAGCGGGGGATTGGCGTGCCCCCAATTGTCGCGAAAGAGGTCGGCCTGGGCTTTGAGGCCGGGGGCTTCGCCTTTGATGATCTTTTCGCGCAACGTCACCGCCGCCATACCGACGGGCACGATGAGCACGGCCTCTTTGCCAAGACGCTGGTTGATACCGCGCACGAGGTCTTCGATGTCCTTCGCGTAGCGCAGGGTGGCATCGCGCAGCTTGGCGATGTCGGTGGCGTTGTGATCGACCTTCTTCCTCGTTTGCAGCGGATACACGGGTTCATACTCATCGTTCGGCATCCAGTATTCCTGCACGGTGATGCGCAGCGCGGGACTGTGCTCGATGCCGAGCTTCACAAATTGCTCGATGGCCTCATCTGGCAGCCAGATCGGCGAAAGCGTGAGCACATCGGCCTTGCCTGCCCTCAGCACCTGCTTCACCGCGCTCTTCTCCTCTGGCACCGCCCAATGCTTTTGCACTGTGGAGCCGCCGATGCTCGAAATGCCTGCGAGTTCATGCTTCAGTCCCGCTGCCAGCGCCATCTCCGCGACTTGTCGATAGGTGAAGACGTGAAAGCTATGCCCACAGGTGGCGACACGTTGCCCGGTGGTGATCGGCGGCTGCAAATCATCCGCGCGGGTGATGAGTGCGGCGAGACAAAAGGCGGTGAGGAGAAAGGTGGCTCTCATGGGGTGATAAAGCAGCGAGCACCCCAATCACTCACCGACACACCAAAGATACTCTTGCCGCGTCGGGCTGGTCTTCGCGGAGCGGAGGTAGATGCGGTTGTCACAAATGGCGGGGCTGCTGTAGCACTCGTCGCCGAGTTGGTTTTGTGAGAGCAGGGTGAACTTCTCCGGTGTGGCCTCGAAGACGGAGGTGACGCCACCTTTGCTGGTGGCGTAGATGCGCGAGTCGGCCATGACGGGCGATCCGTAGAACTCGCGGTCCACTTTTTCATTCCACAGTTCCTCGCCTGTCGCGGCTTTCCAGCAGACGGCACGGCCTGCATCGCCGACGGCGAAGACGTGGCCGTTTTTGACGAGCATGGAGGGCACATAGGTCTTGGTAACGTTCTCCCACGCGATCTTGCCACTGCCATCGGCTTCGAGAGCCATGGTGTGATTCTTCGGATAACCACCGCCAAGAAAAACGCGGCTGCCATCGGTCACGGCGGTGACGACGGTCTCCTCGGTACTGCCGTCGATGCTCCAGAGCTTCGTGCCGGTGATCGGGTCAAAGCTCTCCACTTTGTTGCAGCCAGCCAGCACGGCCTGGACCTTGCCCGCGGCATTCACGATGCTTGGTGTGGCATAGTTCGCCACGGGTGGGCGATCCTGCTGCCACACGATCTCGCCGGTGAGTTTGTTGAGGCCAGTCATCTTGCCACCGCCGCGATGATCGGCGGAGACGAGCACGATGTTTTGATAAATCACTGGCGAGGAGCCAAACCCTTGGTGCACCTGGAAATCGCATACGCGGCGCTGCCAGAGCTGCTTCCCGCTGAAATCGAGGGCGGTGGTGAAGATGGCGGTATTGTTGAGAAAGTTGACAAACAACTGCTCGCCATCGCTAACGACATCCGACGAGGCCTGTGAGGAGATTTTATGCCCCTTCGTGTTCAGATTGCCTCGATGCACGACGGACTCCCAAAGCTTCTTGCCGTTGGCACGATCAAAGCAGAGCACGAGCTGCTCTTCAGTCTCCACATCCGCTGTTGCCAGATAGACATGATCGCCCACCACGATGGGAGATCCATGCCCTCGTCCGCGCACCTCTGCCTTCCAGAGCACGCCATCGCTCTCACTCCACTTTACCGGCAATGTTTGACCCGAGGCCGCATGACCGTCGCCGGTCGGACCACGCCATGCGGGCCAGTCAGCAGCGAAGATGGATGTGGAGAGTGTGGCAAAGAGGAGAGATGCGAGTTTCATGGATCAGAGGTGCGAGGGTCAGAATTCGGGAGCGTGGATTTGTCTATTTCGTCACTTCACCTGCCACCGGTGGGCGATGACGCGGGACCATGCTGCGGAAGTCGCCGAGATTGTAGGGGCCGAGGTAGGGCTGATTGAGTGTGACCTCGGCGATGGCCACGGTTCCCCATGTGGGCGTGGTGGCGAGGGGATCACCGTTGTGATCATAGATGGCGGAGATCATCCAGCCGGAGTCGTGCTCCATGAAGGTACTGCTGATGACATAGACATGATTTTCGCAGGCCCGGGCAGCGGCGAGCTTCGGATTGCAGCCCCAGACGGGCCACGCGATGACCTCCGCGCCGTTCTTGGCTAGTTCGCGGGCGACCTCGGGGAAGAAGCCGTCGTAGCAGACCATCATGCCGACTTTGCCGATGGCCGTGTCATAGACGGGATAGCCTTTGCCAGGCGCGATGCCTTTCGCGGCCTCGCCGGGTGGCAGCGAGACTTTGCGATACTTGCCGATCAAGGCGCCATCGGGTCCGAGGAGCACCGCTGTGTTATAGACTAGATGCGCCTCGCGCTCATAAAGGCTGAGCACGATGTGAAGGTGATGCTGCTTCGCGAGTGAGCCAAAATACTCGGTCGTCGGGCCCGGGATGGGCTCAGCCGTGGTGATTGGATCTTTGACCGGACCCACGGTGGGCACGGTTTCGCCGAGCACGACGAGATCGGCCTTCTGCCGTGCTGCATCGGCGATGAGCGGGGCGAACTCTTCGCAGTTCAGTCGCGGTGATTTGCCCTGCGGTTTGTAATGCACCGTCGCCAATCGCACTTTGCGAACCTGCGGTGCCTGGGTCTGCGCAAACTCTGCTCCACGCCACTCGATGCGGCCATTCGGTGCCCATTGCAGATGCAACTCGACGACCGCACGCGCTGCCAATGATGGGCTTTTGTAAATGCCGCCCACGATTGTCCAGCCCTGTGCATCCGTCGGTCCATCGGTCGGATACTCCGGCTCGGCGCTGGGCATGGGCAGCTTCGGATCGGAGTTCACGGGCCGTTCGTCGATGCGCACCATTTTGCCATCCTTGTCCTGCCACGCAATGCGCACGAGGCAGCTCTGGCGTGGATTGCTCACGCCGCTGATCTTTCGCTTCACTACAAAGCGCTGCCACGCACCGCCCTTGATCTCGAAGCTCTTCTGAAACCAGCCATCGAGTCCTTCGCGCTGATCATGGGTGATGATGAGACTGCCATCTTCACTGTTGGAGAAAGTGGGTCGAATTTCCGCACGCGGACTTTCAGTGGTCCAGCCGTGGAAATCGTCAGCGTGGAGTGAGACAGCGAAAAGGAGGAGTGAGAAATAGAGTTTCATGGAAGTAAGCGCAGAAAGGTGATGATGTTGGCGATCTGCTCGGGCTTCAGGGCGTCGCCGAGACCTGCGGGCATGAGGGAGACGTTGCGCAGCGTGCGGATGTCGGCGCGTTTGCGTAGCACGGTGCGTTCGGCACCGCCAGGGAGCTTCAAGGTAATGCTGGTGGGCGAGTCGGAGGCGGTGATGCCGAGGAGGGTTTCGCCACGATGGGTTTTGGCGTGGATGGTCTCGTAGCCGGGTCGGGCGGCTTCACTGGGGAAGAGGATGTCGCGCAGGATGACTTCGGGGGCGCGTTGGAACTCGGCATCGAGATCGGGGCCGACGGTGGAGCCGATGCCGTGGGACTTGTGGCAGGCTCCGCAGATGCCTTGGAAGAGCGTTTTACCTTCATCGAGGTTCGGTTTCTGTTTCAGTGCGGCGAGGATGCCGGGGACGCGTTTTTCCCACGCGGCATTTTGCTCGGCAGTGGGCGCTGTGGGTAGAGGAACCTCGACCACGTTCGTGAGAGGCTTGGTTTCTTCGAGGCCGAGCTGGAGAATCTCGTGCGCTTTGCCGGTTTTGACGACGGCGAGGCATTTGGTGAGTTCTTGGGCATTGCCACGAGCAGCGAGGATGCCAGCAAGATTGGCCATGACGGGTTCGCTTTGACCAGGATCGGCCGCGAGGGCGAGTAGGAGGTCTTTTTCGAGCTTGTGGGCCGAACAAGCGATGGCGGAGTCCATCCAGCGGAGCTGGCCGTGTTTGCGTGCTAGGGCGATGAGCACCTCTTTTTGCGGCCCGAGACTCAAAGCGAGCTGAAGGGCGAGCTGGGGCTCCAGATCGGCTTTGGGGTCGATGCCGACGGTGTCGTCGTTTTCGCGGAGTTGAATGACTTTAGCGTCAGCGGCGCTCAGCGGCGACTTTGGCCATTTTTGTTTCGCTTCGAGAATCCAGATGCGGCCGCGATCACGGCCGTTGATGACGCCGTATTGCTGCTGGAGATGGCGCGGGATGGCGGAGTAGTCCTCAATGATTTCGCGGTAGAAATCGACGATGGCCATGTGGCCTTCGGGCGTGTGTGCGAGGCTCATGGGATGGAACCACGCGTCGCTGGAGGCGAGGAATTCGCTCTGCTCCTCGCCCTTTACGCGCTGCAGGCGCAGGCGGGTGCCATCTCGCATGATGTCGGCGCGGTGGATTAGGTTTTGTGCAGGTTCGCAGACGAAATACTGGCCGCGCCAGATGAGCGGTCCACAGGCGCTAGTGAAGTAACCGGACGCGGCGGCGTCGCTGAGGCTGATCTTACGGTAGAAGGCGAAGTATTCGGCGTGTTGCTCGCGCTTCGTGCGCCACGGATGCGGTTTGGAGATGGGATAGACGCGGGTGTCATCGCTGGCGGGGCCATCAAGCACGGGCGCGGCGGCATCGGGATTCCTCGTGAGGTAGCGCCACGGGATGGGCGTGACGTAGAGGCCGGGATGCGTGGTGGTGCAGACGAAGCGCTCGCCGCTGTCGGTGAAGGCCATGCCGAGTGTCTTGGTGCTGCCGCTGACGGGCTCGATGGCGCTGCCGTCGGCGCGGATGCGGAAGTCGGTAGCTGGAAGCGTTACGGCTTTTGCCAAATGCGCTCCGGTGATCTCGCCTCCGGCCCAACCGCGACCGAAATAGAGCCAGCCATCCGGTCCCCAAGTCGGTGCATTGATGCCGCGCTCCAGATTCCCAGTGCCGAAGCCAGTGAAGAGCTTTTCGTTCACGTCGGCGTGGTCATCGCCGTCGTTGTCTTTGAGGTAAACGATGTGCGGTGCGCAGGCGACGATGATGCCGCCATTCGCCGCAGCGATGCCGTAGCACGGCGGCAGGCGATCTGCCCACACGATGGCCTTGTCCATGACACCATCGCCATCGGTATCGCGTAGGAGCTTCACGGTGCCGTAGGTTTCGGCCTCTGCTTTCTTGATGGCTTCCTTACTGGCCTGGATGCGGCGCACTTCGAGGTCGAGCTGGCCGGATTTGTTCAGCTCGTCGATGTCGTATTGGCCTTCGACGTTGTAGCCGTGCAGCTCGCAGACAAAGCAGCGGCCTTTTTCATCCCAGCAGATGCCGCTTGGCTCGGCGATGAGCGGTTCGCTGGCGAGCAGGCGAATCTGGTAGCCTGCGGGCAGTTGGAAGAGCTTCGCACTTTCAGCGGGCGAGAGCGGCTGTGGCGCATCGTCGGGGCGCGGAATCTCGGCATGACTCAAAGCAGTCAGAAGTAGCAGGAAGGCAAAAAGTCGGCGCATGTCAGCCATACACGCCTCGCGGCCTCAATCTGGCGTGCGAAGGCGAGTTTCACGGCCGTGTCGTGACTTCCAGGAAACGCGCTTCGTAGTCCTTGTGGTTCGTGCCCATGAGGCGGTCCCAGTAGTTGAAGTAAAGGCCGTAGTTGCCGCGCATCTTCTCGTGATGCTGGATGTGGTTCGTGGGTGTGTTCAGCAGCTTGCCGAGCCACGTTTTCATGAGCCAGGAGGGGAAGTATTCATAGCCAGTGTGGCCGATCACATTGAAAGTAATCTGCCAGATCATGAAGGCAAAGAACGCCAGCGGATGCATCGGCACGGTGAAGACCAACAGCGGGAAGATGCAAGCCTGCATGAAGGCCTCCAGCGGAGCGAATGAATACGCGGCCCAGGGGCTTGGATTGGTGCTCTCATGATGCACTCGATGGAAGAGCTTGAAGAGACGGCGGTGATGCATGAGCCGGTGCGTCCAGTAAAACCAAGTGTCGTGCACGACGACGGCGATGCCGATGCTGACCACGAACCACGTCCAGCCATGCGAGTCGATCTTTCGATACATCTGCCAGCCGTAGGTTTTACCGATGAGGATCGTGGTGACACCGACGAATCCGTAAACGAAAGCGGTGAGCACGGACCATTTCAATTCGCGACGCACATCACCCGCAGAGGGATCACGCTGGATGATCTTCCTCCGCCACCAGCGCCTCTTGAAAATCACATAGGCCAGCAACCAGGCGATACCAGCGATGAGCACGTAGCGGAGCCAGTTCTCCATGGCGATGCCGAAGAACATCTGCACGGACTTTGACCAGCTTTGAGGAATGAAGAGATCGCGAAGCATCGGGGGAAGATTAATGACGAGGAAGCGGCAGACTCCAAACTTCAGCAGTTCTTAGTCGCGGACGCACTTCTCCGTTGGGAATGATAATTCGGGATTTCCATTCGAGCGAGGGAACGGTGGCTCTCGAAAATGGAAGCCCTTCCTTAGTGCGCCAGGCATCGGTGGCAGGATCATAGGCAAGAGTGGTGTGCGGGAAGCCGGGATGATCGATCACGGGTGTGAAAGTAACATTGGCTCCATCATCACCGCTGAAGATGAGCAATTGTCCGCCAATCTCTGAAGCTGGCGATGGAGCAGCGACGGCGGAGCGAGGGAGATCAGCGATGCGTTTCCATCCGTCCTCAGGCGTGTAGCGATAGGCATCACGAAGGAAAGTGCGCTGCGGTTTGCCATCGGTGCCGGGGGCCAGACTGGCACCGCTGAAGAGATAAAAGGCACCCTTATTCGAGCCTGCGACAGCAAGCATTCGCGAGGGGCCTGGCCACGGTGGCAATTCCTGCCAGCGAGGCTGGGCGGCATCGAGATCGAGAGACCAGAAGCTGTGCATCGCGGTGGTGGAAGCAGGCGTTTCGATGCCACCAGCGATGTAGATAGTGCGTCCGACGAGTGCTCCACAGGCATTCGCACAAGGTTTAGGCAGGGAGGGCAGTGCCGTGATGTCCACTTTGCCATCCTTCCATCGGAGACGAACGCCATCCGAGGAATGCTGCATGGCATCACTGCCACCAAAGCAGAGCACGCTGTCATCGGCACTCACGCAGACACCATAGCCCATTGAGCGCGGCAGTTTGAAGCCGGTCTTCCATTCGCCATCCGGTTGCTCCAGCACGAAGATGCTGTCATGCCAGACCTTCGTGAAGACATCTGCCCATTTGTCTTTCGGTATGTTGGCTCCTCCGGCGACAATCAATGCTCCATGGCTGACGCCTGCAAAAGGTGCTGCAAAACCTTCCGCATCTGGAACAGGCCTCAGCTTTGCCCATGTAGCATCTGCGGCATGCAACGTCCCGTGATTGGGCGTGGTGAGGAGGGATACAAAAAGCATTGGCAGGATGAGTGGTGGTCTCATCCTGCCATGATGACGGGCTTGCCAGAAAACGCCAGACTTGAACGAATCAAGCCAAGACGAAATCGCGCATTGTATTCAGCATAATCACCACTGAGCAGGCACCCGCATCAGGGAAGCCGAGGCAGGCTTCGCCGAGAGTCTTGGCTCGGCCAAACTGGGCGATCATCGCCTTGCTGGCTTCTTTGCCCGCTTCGGCAGCTTCCGCGACGGCTTTGAGGGCCTCGGGAAGTGGCAACGTAATAGACTCACGGGCTTTAGCTGCGGCGGGGGCCACGGCATCGATCATCGTTTTGTCACCAGGCTTTGCACCACCACGTTTCATGACACCTTCCAGTGCGGCTTCGAGTAGCAGTGCCAAGCCTTCGGAATCGAAGGATTCGCGGCCAGCGAGAGCTTTGCCTCCAGCGCGGTAAACGGTGCCAAAGATGGCCCCAGATGCACCGCCCATACTCGTCATCATGGCAGTGCCAGTGGTGACGAAAACTTGCTCCACGCTCGCAGGATCGAGCCCGCCGAGCTGGACCTTCACGGCTTCCATGCCGCGCTTCATGCCGAGGCCATGATCGCCGTCGCCGAGATCGCGGTCGGCTTGAGAGAGCATCGGCTCAGCGACGATGATGGCATCAGCCACCTGCATCATCATGAGGCGGACTTGGTTGGGAGAGAGAGACATGGCGGGGGTTATTTGGTGCCTGCTGCCTTGAGGTCGTTGTACATCTGGAAGCCCTGCTCAGGCGTCAGACCTTCATGCACCACGCCGCGAACGGCCTGCATCATGCTGATCGGTGCGTCGCTCTGGAAGATATTGCGTCCCATATCGACGCCGTTCGCGCCTTGCTGGATGGCGTTGTAGCACATGCTTAGCGCTTCGAGTTCCGGGAGCTTCTTGCCACCTGCAATCACGATCGGCACAGGGCAGCAGGAGGTCACGGTATCGAACTCGGTCTCGGTGTAGTAGCACTTCACGACGTTGGCACCGAGCTCCGCCATGATGCGGGTGGCGAGGCGGAAATACTGAGCATTAC
>JBILPY010000733.1:0-2626 GCA_044373575.1 Prosthecobacter sp.
CCGCCACTTTGCGCTCCTGCCTGGAGTCACTGCAAGGATTGCGTTATGCCAGCTTCGAGGTGCTTTTGATCGACGATGGCTCCACCGAGGACATCGCCAGCATTGCGGCGGCTTTTCCGACGGTTCGCTACTTGCGGCAGGAGCACGCAGGACTCAGCGCAGCGCGCAATCTTGGCATGAAGGAGGCGGGTGGAGATATACTTGCCTACACGGACGACGATTGCCTGGTCGATGAAGACTGGCTCATGCACATCGCGGCCGGTTTCGATGATCCTCAATGGGTCGCCTGTGGTGGCCCGAATATCCCACCTGCGCCGCGCAATCAGGCGGAGGCCATCGTCGCCGCCGCGCCGGGGGCGCCGGCCCATGTGATGCTCAATGACGCGGAAGCCGAGCACCTGCCCGGCTGCAATCTCGCCATCCGCAAGGCAGTGATGGAGAGCATCGGCGGCTTTCGCGAGGCCTATCGCACGGCGGGTGATGACGTGGATGTCTGCTGGCGACTGCGCGAGGCGGGCGGGCGGCTGCGCTTCATGCCTGGGGCCATGGTCTGGCATCATCGCCGTCGTAGTTTCAGCGCCTATCTTCGGCAGCAGCGAGGTTACGGCCATGCTGAGGCGCTTCTCATGAAGGATCACCCGCAGCGCTTCGGACCCACTGGCGGAGCACGCTGGCGCGGTGCCATTTATGGTGATGCCACACCAGCGCAGGATCTCGCTGAAGGCAGCATCTTCCATGGGCCGCTGGGACTCGGGCTCTTTCAGGGCATTTACCAGCACTCCCACCGTTGCCCTCTCGACTGGCTCAGCGGCGTGCTTTGGGTGGCACTGGCGGGCATCGCGCTACTGCTCGGCTTGTGGTGGCTGGCTCTCGGTTTTTTCATTTTGTCCGTCTTCGCCGCGCTCTGCCTTTGCCGTGCCCTGCCATGCCCGCCGCATGAGCTTTCTTGGTCAGGCCAATTTCAACTGCTCATGCTTTGCTGGCTGCACCCTATCACTCGCGAAGGTGCCCGAGTGCGAAGAATGATCACGCTCGGCGCACGTCCGAGCTGGCACCCGACACTGCGCGAGGTCTTCGAGCCAGCGAAACCTCGCCGCATCAGCCTGCCGCTGGGCGAATGGGCATTCTGGAGCGAAGACGGTGCAGATCGGCAAACCTTCCTCACGCACCTGGTGGAAATCTTGAAGGTTGCCGGCGACGAAACTGAAACCGACACAGGCTGGCGAAGACATGATCTGGAGACGCCCGTGCTGTCTCACCTGAGGTGCTCAGTGCTGACCGTCACGGAATACCACCTGAGTGGACGTACTCTGACTCGTGTCAGCTGTCGGATTCGGATGCGCGCATGGGAGCTGGGCTTGCTCATGCTTCTCTTGGCACTCCAAGGATTCGATATCTGGCAGGGCAAATGGGAGGAATCTTTGGTCCTTCTGGTCTTCCTCTTTCTCAGCGCCTACCTGCGTTTCCGGATGAAAGGATTCATTTTCCAAGCCGCCAAACAGAGCGGGATGAAGCCCGCCTGAAACACAGGCGTCTGTGGAGTTGCGTTTTTGCCAGTCGTTCGCCACGATGGCGGCCTTCATTTCCAACCCACCTACACCCTTTATTCTATGAGTCAAAAAGTCGCCTTTGTCGGAGTCGGTCGCATGGGAGCCAATATGGCCCGCCGCTTGAAGGACTGTGGTTACGCCATCAGCGCTGTCTATGATGTGAACCGCGCCGCTGCTGAAAGTCTGGCCACTGAACTCGGCTGCGCCGCTCCCACCACGCTGGCCGAAGTCACCGCCGCTGCCGATGTCATCTTCACCGTCGTGACCAATGATGCCGCCATGCGCAGCATCTTCTTCAATGCAGGCGACAATCTCTTCACCGGCTCGGCTGGCAAGATCTTCATCAACTGCGCCACGCTCTCCCCGGCGATCCATCGCGAGCTCTACGAGGCAGCCAAGCAGGTCGGAGCCAACAGTCTGGAAGCCTGCATGGCCTCCAGCATCAGCCATGCGCGTGAGGGTAAACTTTACCTCATGCTGGCAGGCGATGAATCCGTGTATGAGCAGGTGCGCGTCATGATCGAGCAGATGAGTGTGAACCGCCGCTTCGTCGGCGGTCCAGGCCGCGCAGCGGAAGTGAAAGCGCTGGTGAACATGGTGATGAATATCAATACCGCGGGCCTCGCCGAGGGGCTCGGACTCGCTGACGCGCTTGGGCATGATTTGAACATGATCCGCGAGGTCTTCTCGCAGACCGGGGCCAACAGCCGCGTGCTGGAAACCGATGGCGGCGACATGTGCGCCCGCGAGCACGACTGCTGGTTCTCCGCCGACCACGCCGCCAAGGACAGCGGCATCGCGCAGGCTGTCGCCCGCCAGTTGGGTCTGAATTTGCCCCTCAATGATGCCACCACCGCTCAGTATGAAAAGATGGTGAAGCTTGGCCTCGGCGAACTCGACAAGTCCGGCATCGCCGAGCTGACCTTCAAAGGGCGGCACGCGTAACTGCTCTGGCATGAACGCCGACCTCTACCAAACCATCCTCGCCAGCGGAGCCTGGGTCGATCTCTCGACTCGGGCCAAGTGGCGTCTCACCGGCGCGGACCGTGTGCGTTACCTGAATGGTCAGGTGACGA
>JBILPY010000734.1:0-2625 GCA_044373575.1 Prosthecobacter sp.
CGCTCGGGTAAATTGATGCCGTGCTTCGGGTTGGCGAGGTATTCCACAAAGAGGCTGGCAGCCACGAGATTACCGATGCCCATCATCATCCAGGAAATGAGCAGCGTGCGGAAATCGCGATCCGCACGCACCCAGCGGAGGGCAGACAACAACCGCGTGTCCGCCGACTCTGCTGTCTCCCATGGCACTGCCGGCAATCCATAGGTCCACCAACCGGATAGGAAGCCGCTGACAGAGAAGCACCAGAGCAGCCAGGTGTAATTCTCCAGATTCAATCCCAGCAGCCAGCCACCGAAAAAGCCGAAGCCCACGGCAGCTGCCGATCTTGTCACACCAGCGATGGCGTAAAGCCTGCCGCGCTGTGCTTCAGGGTAGTTCAGCCGGTAGATCTGCGTCAGCAGCGGGATCTGCATGGAGAAGCAAAACAACCCCAGACTCAGCCCCAGAATAAAAATCCATGGATCACGCGGAAACAAGGCGGCGGCGGCCATGAAGGCGCCACCAAGCATCTGCACCTTTGCCGCCGTGCGAGCGATGGTGCTGCGAAATCTCAGCAGCAGCGGGATGACAAAAAGACTGGTGACCAGACCACCACTGGTGGCACTAAGGAAGATGGACTTCTCGACATGCCCGAGTTGGAAGACGCGAACGGCGATCAACATGCCAAAGGTCGATGACATGGCATCCAACACTCCAGAGGGCAGCGACCGCCACAGCTCATTGTGGAAGGTGCGACGCGTGTCTGGGTTGGTGGACATTGATTCGGGTTCACAGTGCTTGGCGTGGCTTCCCCTGATCTGCAATGATCCATCGACTTGGAATTCTAAAATCGTGAATCTTGAACTCGATTCGCGTGGAGGCTGTCTCCCGCCTTGCACTTGAGGCGGAGTCCTCTAGTATCGCGCCCCTTTCCGATCTGATTTTTTGCTTAATGAAACCCACTGACGAACTCCTGCTCATCCCACACGAAGAGGGATTCCGCGCCTGGCGGACCAAGGCAGGACAGATGCAGCCCGGTGAAGCCGAGGCAAAATCCTGGCGTGGTGCCGAGTGGGTGGCACTGCCCGCACGCTCCACCGTCAGTGTGCCGATGCGTTTTCAGGGCGTGGAAGGAGCCCGACGCGACTCCGCAGCACATCTCGAACTGGAGGCCGCGGGCTTCAGCAATGAAACCTCGGACTCGAACAACTTCGAGATCGTCGTCACCGGCGCACGTGAGGAGCGGGACCAGCCCATATCGGCGATCATCCAAGTATCCTCCCTGCCAGCCAGCATTCTGGAGGCTTCCGACGATGCCCGCTTCGCCCCTTCCGTAGCCTTCCATCAGCTCCATCCGGGCGAAGCCTTGCTGTGGTATGAAGCTGGCGGACTCGTGATCGCCATCCCGAATGATCAGGGTTCTCCCCTGCACTGCCAGGCCTTGGCTGCGCGCTCTCTGGATGCTGATGCAGCAGCGGAAATCCGATGCATTTTCGCTGCCCTGGAACTGGCGGGCATTTCCCCTGATCTCCAAAGCATCTGCCTCTCCAGCACGAATGAGTCCGAGGACATTGTCCCCCTGAGTTTTGAAAATGGGCTCGATCTGCCCGTGTCCGTGCGCCGTGCCGGACCGCCGATCCTTCCCGCGCAGACCTCGCGTCTCGTGCCCGCACCGGTGGTGCAGCTTCGTCATGAACGGCAGCAGCGCCGCATGGTGATGATGGGTGTGGCTGCCTTTACTTTTGTACTCATCGCCGCACTGGGTGCCTTTGCCGCACGCGTGATGATGCGTGAGCGCCAGCTCGTGGCAGAAAGTCAGCGTCTCGATGCCTTGGAGCCCGAGCTTGCCGCCATCCGCGATGCGAAAGCAAGCTGGGAGGATCTGCGATCTGCGCTCACACCGGATCAGTATCCCGTCGAGTCCATCTACCAGCTCATTTTGCTGCTCCCGCCAGAGGGCATCCGCGTCACCCGCCTCGAACTGAAACTGGATGGCATCGTGATCGATGGAGAGGCCTCCTCTCTCGGCCATGGCATTGAGTTTCGAGACAAGCTCGTCGCTTCCCCCGCCTTCAGTCGCTGGCAATGGGAGTTCCCCAGCCCCACGAGTCTGCCTGACGGCCGCGCCACCTTCCGTGCCGAGGCACGACCTCAGGACGCTGCTGGTGCGGATGGGGCAAACCAGGAGGTGACCTCGCTATGACCGCCAGTGAACAAAGACTCGCTTTAGCTCTGGGCGTCATCCTGATCGGTGGTGGAGCTTTCATGGGACTCACCAAACTCAAGGCCTGGAAACAACGCGTGGACAGCGTGGCCTCCGATGTCGCCACCCGCCGGGCGGAAGCCGATGAACTGCTCGCCAAACAAGATTTCTGGGAGCAGCGCTCTTCTTGGTTGGGCGAAAAGCAGCCTCCCTTCACCAAACCGGGGGAAGCGATCACGAATGTGCTGAACATCGTCGATGAACTCGCCAGCAAGCACGGCATCAGCGTGCCACAAAAGCAGCCCAATGAACCCGGTGAGCGAGCAGGCATGACCTCTGCTGTCGTCACGCTGGTCGTGCGTGGCGAGATGAAACCCGTGATGAACTGGCTCTACGAACTTCAGCAACCCGGCAACTTCATCGTCGTCCCGGCCATGACGATC
>JBILPY010000144.1:0-8573 GCA_044373575.1 Prosthecobacter sp.
ATCTTCACCATCACCCGCACCGCGCCCATCACCGCCTCACTCACTGTCACCATCGCCATCAGCGGCACCGCCTTAAATACCACGGACTACAGCACACTTAGCACCAGCGTCGTCATCCCCGCGAATCAAAGCAGCGCCACCGTCACCGTCACGCCCGTGAATGACCTCCTCAGTGAAGGCGATGAAACCGTGCTCATCACCCTCGGCGGCACCACCTACACCATCGGCAGCGCCAGCTATGATGAAGCCATCATCCAGGACAACGACTACCCGCCCGTCATCATCATTGAGAGCCCCGACGTGAATGGCGCACTCGTCGCCAGCGGTCAGGGCATCATCGTCACTGCCAGTGCCACGGATGATGGCTCACCCGCCGCGCTCACCACCACCTGGAGCCAGGTCAGCGGTCCCGGCACCGCCACCTTCAGCACGCCCGGCGCTCCCAGCAGCAGCGTCACCTTCAGTGCGGATGGCGTCTATGTACTCAAATTCACCGCCACGGACACACAGTTCACCGTCAGTGATCAGGTCAGCGTCATCGTCGGCAGCGCCATCGCCGCCACCGACTGGATCGCCCAGGATATGAGCCCCACCACCCAGCAGCGCGGGCAAAGCGCACGGGTCGGCGGCAGCCACCTCCTCACTGGCATGGGCGCAGGCTACAGCACCGCCAGCGATGCCGCCCACACCATGACCCGCCAGATCACCGGAGATGGCAGCATCATCGCCCGCCTCACCACCCTCACCGGACCCGCCGCCACTCCACTCGCTGGCGTCACCATTCGTGATAGCCTGAACCGCAGCGTGAACCGCGCCGTGCTCGGCTATAGCGGCGGTGCCCTCCAGTTCCGAACACGAACTTCCGTGAGCACCGCAGACACCGTCGTCACCCAGAGTGGCATCGCTTTGCCCGTGTGGGTCAAACTCGAACGCGTCAGCGCCACCAGCCTCATCAGCGCCTCGTATTCTAGCGATGGCAGCGCTTGGACAGCCATCGGCGCGCCCACCGCCATCACCATGCTCAATGACACCACTCAGATGGGCCTCACCGCCACCGGCAATAGCAGCACCGCAGGCCAGCTCTGCACCGCCACGTTTGAAAACGTCACGCTCACGCCAGCACCCGTCGGCGCCGCTTTCGTCAGCGAAAACTTCGGCACCGCCCCCAGCACCCAGGCCACCTTTGCCTCCAGCAGCGGCACCTACACCGTCGGTGCCGCAGATAGCATGGACGGCAACGGTGCCTTCTACGGCTGGCAATACACGGGTGATGTCATGGTCACCGCGAAACATGCCGCCGCCACCAGCGGTGCACTCAATGCCAAGTCCGGCATCATGATCCGCGAAAGCATGGACAGCACCGCTGGTTACGCCCATGTCGGGCGCATCCCCACCGGCTCCTTCAGCGGCAATATTTGGCGCACCGTCGCCAATGGCGGCACTGGCGGCGTGCCCAGCTTCACCGGCACCGTCCGCTGGATGCGCCTCATCCGGCAGGGGAACAGCATCACCTCCTTCCACGCCGCCGATGTCAGCGGCGCACCCGGCACCTGGACTCAGCTCGGCAGCCCACGCACCATCATCATGACCCCGAACGTGCTCATCGGCTTCGCTGTCGATAACGCAGGCGGAACCGCAGGTGTGCTGAACACCGTGCAGTTCAGCAACCTCACCATCGTCCCACTCAACAAAGCACCCAACATCAGTGTCGCTGCTTTGGGCGACATGTCACCCATCTCGCTCGATGGCACTGTCACTGATGACAGCTTCCCCATCCCCGTCAGCCTCACCACCCAGTGGAGCCTCGTCAGTGGCCCAGGCAACATCACCTTTGGCAACGCCAATGTCATCGACACCACCGCCACCTTCACCGCCAGCGGCACCCATACCCTCCGACTCCTCGCCGATGACAACAGCATCGCCAGCTACCGCGATCTCCCCATCTCAGCCTATCTCACCCCATTTGCACGCTGGTTGGATCAAAATAGTGTTGGTGATGAAAACAACACCCTCGCCGAAGAAACCGCCGACACCGACAACGACGGCCTCGCCAACCTCTTCGAATATGCCATCGGCACCAACGGCATCATTGCAGGCAGCAATCCTCAGGTTGTGGCTCTCGCCCCCGTCAGCAGCGAGCAATATCTACGCATCAGCCTGCCCAAAAACCCAGCCGCCACCGATGTGGTCTTCACCGTCGAAGCCTCCAGTGACCTCTCCAATCCACTCAGTTGGAACAGCTCCGGTTTGATCATCGAGACCAACAACTCCACCCAGCTCATCGTCCGTGACAACGTCCCCGCAGGCTCCGGTGTCCAGCGTTTCATGCGGGTGCGAGTCGAGAGACCCTGATGAAAAGGCAATGCTCCTCGCGGTTGCACGCTGGACATTTGCCACATTCCCGCTCCAATCGTGCCCAGCATGACCGTGAAAGCATCACTCCTACTCTTCGCCCTCGTTTGCGCCGCCAATGCGCAGGACGTCACCCCGCCTGCTGCCAAGCCTGCGGAAAAAACCACCTTCGATTTCCAGGACGGTGACCGCGTCGTCCTCATCGGCAATACCGTCATCGAGCGCGAGCTGCGCTACGCCACCTTCGAGCCACGCCTCGCACTAGCGCTCGGAGATACCAAAGTCACCGTCCGCAATCTCGCCTGGAGTGGTGACACCGTCTTCGGCCATGCCCGTTCCTACTTCGGTCCGCCGGAAGAAGGTCTTCAGCGCCTCACCGCTCATCTTGAGCTGCTCAAACCAACCGTCGTTTTGCTCTGCTACGGCTCCGAGCTGGCCTTCGAGAAGCTGGGCGGCCTGCCTGATTTCCTCTCCGGCTACCGCAGCTACCTCGAACTCATTCGTAAACACGCCCCTGGCGCACGCATCATCATCGTCACCCCTCCGCCGCTTGAGACCCTCCCACCGCCACTGCCTGATCAGACCGATGCCAACAAAAGCCTCTCCAGCCTGCGCGATGCTCTCCGCAAATTCGCCATCAGCCAGAACACTTATTTCATCGACCTCTTCGAACTCATGGGTGGCATCCCAAAAACCGGCGTCGCCTCCAAAGCACTCACTGAAAACGGCGTCCACTACACCCAGGAAGGCTACGCTAAACTCAGCACCAAACTCGTCGAAGGCCTCGGCCTCAGCGCCCCCGCCATCGCCCCTGCCGAACTCGACCCCATCCGCCGTGAGGTTCTGCACAAAGACGAACTTTTCTTCAACCGCTGGCGTCCGCAAAACGAAACCTACCTCTTCGGCTTCCGCAAACACGAGCAGGGCCAGAATGCCAAAGAGATCCCCATGTTCGATCCCCTCATCGACAAAGCAGACAGCAAGATCCAAGCCGCCAAAGCCGCCCTGCTAGCGAGCAAGAAGCAGCTCTGAGTGTCTATAGTAGCGGCTGGCGTCAGCTCTCCGCACCTTTGGGGCAACAAGATTTATTCTTGCTTCGGCCTGTCGCCGCTGGGTAGAATCGCGGAGATGAAGACATCCCTTCTCCTCCGCATCGGGGTCGCGACATTGTTCGTGGCCGTTTCGTCGTCCCTCATGGCCGCTGGTGAAGCGGAGTGGAAAATGGTCGAGGAGGCGATCTCTGGCATCAAGCAGCCCCAGGAAAAGCCCAAATCCCGCGATGAAGCCATCGCCTTCATGAAGACCAGCCTGATGGCCTACGATGAAGCCTATGCCGCCGCGATCAAAGCATCCCCGAAAAGCCCAGTCCGCTGGTCCGCTGCCATCTTCAATGCGCAGGCCGAAAAAGTTCGCGGCATCGTCGGTGCCCCACCTGTGGAGAACGTCAATGCCGAACTCGAAGCCCTCGTCAAAGCTGACGACGCCAGCAGCGAGGACAAAGCCGCCGCTGAAAAAGTGCTCAAAAGCCTCAAAGCCACTGCCGAGCTCAAATCCAAGCCGCTCGAGATGAAATTCACCGCCGTCGATGGTCGTGAAGTCGATCTGGCGAAGATGCGCGGCAAAGTCGTCCTCATCGACTTCTGGGCCACCTGGTGCGGCCCCTGTGTGCAGGAACTGCCGAACGTGATCAAAGCCTACAAAGAGCTGCACCCGAAAGGCTTCGAGATCGTCGGCATCTCACTCGATTCCGATAAAGAGAAGCTCGAATCCTTCGTGAAGGACAAAGGCATGGAGTGGCCGCAGTTCTTCGATGGCAAAGGCTGGAAAAACGAGATCGCCACCACATACGACATCCATTCGATCCCCGCCATGTGGCTGATCGATCAAAAAGGCATGGTCGTTGACACCGCCGCTCGCGGCGGACTGGAGGAGAAAGTGGCCAAGCTTCTGAAATAGGACTGGCCTACTACACAGACTTCAAACCCGAAAACCGGAGACCATCGTCTCCGGTTTTCTTTTTACCGACGCATCAGGAATTCATCCAAATTCATCACCACATTCGCCACGGTGGTCCAGGCGGCGAGTTCGGCGATGTTGGCATCTTTGGGTGCAGGGCCGATGGGATCATTCGCCATCTTCGCGGCACTCTCCTTGTCCTGCTGGAAGCTTGCGAGGCTTTCATCGTGCAGCCGAGTCAATGCGGCGATCTCCTTGGCACTTGGTTCGCGAGAAACGCAGAGTTTAAACATTAGCTTCAAGCGCGCAGTGGTGTCTGCCGCTTCCTTGCTCACTCGACGCGCCATGGCCTGATGAGTCTCGATGAAGACGGGGTCATTTAGAGTCACAAAGGCTTGCAGCGGTGTGTTCGTGCGGCCACGACGGATCATGCAGACCTCCCGATTCCCGGCATCAAAGGTGGCAAAGCTGGGATAGGGACTGTTACGGCGAACTTCGGTGTAGAGACTGCGGCGATGCTTGTCCTCACCTTCGCTGGTGGTCCAGTCATTGCTGCGGCCAAAGGCGGTGCTCAGACCCATATTCGGAGCGATGGGACGCACGCCAGGCCCGAACATTTTCTCACTCAGCAGGCCACTCACCGCCAGCGCCTGATCGCGCAGCATCTCGCCCGTGGGGCGGAAGCGCGGGCCGCGAGCAAGCAGGCGATTGTCTGGGTCACGCTCGGCTAGCTCCGGCGATGTGACGGAGGTTTGCCGATACGCCTTCGTCATCACCATGAGCTTGATCATGTGCTTCACATCCCAGCCGCTCTCCATGAACTCAGCCGCGAGCCAGTCGAGCAGCTCAGGATGGAAAGGCAGATCACCCTGGCTGCCGAACTCCTCGCTCGTTCGCACGATGCCAGCACCGAAGAGCGTCTCCCACAGTCGGTTCACCTGAACGCGAGCCGTGAGCGGGTTGTCCCGGCTCACCACCCACTTCGCCATGGTGAGACGATTGCGCGGCGCATTCGCAGGCAACGGATGCAGCGCCGCCGGTGTGCCTTCGCTCACTTGATCGCCCAGCGCCTGCCAGTTGCCACGCAGTTGCACCTTCGTGACGCGCCGCTGCTTTGGATCGAGATCCTTCATGACTGGCACCGTGACTGGTTTTAGCACTGCGAGCTGCTTCTTCAAAGCCGCGAGCTTCTGACGCTCCGGCGCGGCTTCCTTTGCCACCGTGCGGACATAATGATCGGTGATCGACTGCTGCTGAGCAGGTGTGCGTTTCTCGGTGGTGATGGCAGCGAGCACATCGGCTGGCAATGCCGTGACGGATTGCACTCGTGCATCCTCGGTGGTCAGCAGACGGAAGCGGCTGAGCACATGCTGTTTGAAGGCCGCCTTCTGCTCCAGCGTGACACTCAGTCGCGAGCCTGCTGGCACAAGAATCGGCGATGCACTGAGCAGCGTGAGCGTGTGAGCTTTGTCCGCTTGCGGCGCAATGGCCCAGCCTTGGTTCGTCTTGTCCTTTGGCAAAAGCACGGATGCTGCGGTGAAGCCGCTCTGCTCATGATCGGCGATCGCTGTGGTGAAGGTCACGCTTGTCGGGCCTCCGATCATGAATGCTTTGTCCTTCTCCGGCGCAGGCGTCGGCTCGCTCTTCCACACTGTCTGGCGTTTCGCATCCAGCAGCACGACACGGAAGCCGTCGAGCCGCTTGCCCACAGCGCCATCGGTTCGGTTCCAGACCACCACGCGCTCCACCGGCAGATCGCCTGCGAGTTCCACCTCCCACCAGGGATCACTGTCCTGGCCGCTGGTGTGTGCCACGCTACCTTTTGCATAGATCCCATCCGTGTTGCCATCGACTGCACGGCTGGCGGCGGCGTCTGTGTAGAGGCTGCTTTGCTTCGCTGGGCGTTTCACTGCCACGTTCTCCGTGCCGCTGAAAACCTGCACCTCAGCGAGCTGCAGCATCTTTTCTTTTCCCGGCAGCTCCACGCGCACAAACTTCGCCTTCGGAGCTGGCTGAGTCGCGGGTGGGATGATCTGCGCCTTCACACTCGTGATGACAAAGTTTCCCTGCGCTGGTGTTTCGAGCCGCAGCGCCGTGAGCTTCGCTGTCTTCAAAGGCAGCTCGATGGTGTAAGTATCCTGGTCACGCTTTTCGGGCACGGTGATCATGCCATCGGCGGCGATGCTTACCTTCTGTTGGCTCTGGGTTGTGACTTTCGTCGGAGCTTCAGCATTCCAGGCAAGTTCCTGGCTGAACTGCTTTTCCCAGTCGCCAAGTCCCGCCAGCCACTTCGCCTCAGGTTTAGCAAAGCGCGACTCTAGCGCGGCGATGTCTGTCTCCACCTGAACTCGCTGTTTTTTCAGCTCTGGCGTGTAAAACTCATGCAGCGGCGACTCGTCTTTTTTGTCCGCATCCGCGCTCTGATTCAGGAAGGCATAGAACTGGAAGAACTCATTGATCGTGAGCGGGTCATACTTGTGCGTGTGGCACTGCGCGCAGGCCATCGTAGTGCCCATCCACACGGCGAAGGTCGTGTTCACGCGATCAATCACCGCTGCGTTGCGAAACTCCTCATCGCTCGTGCCGCCTTCGTTTTGCGTCATCGTGTTCCGGTGAAACGCGGTGGCGATGAGCTGATCGTCCGTGGGATTCGGCAGCAGATCACCCGCGAGCTGCTCGATGGTGAACTGATCGAAGCGCATGTTCGCATTCAGCGCGCGGATCACCCAGTCACGATACGACCAGATCTCGCGCGGCTGATCACTCGGATACCCCGAGCTATCCGCATATCGTGCGAGGTCCAGCCATTGAGCCGCCCAGTGTTCGCCGAAGCTGGGTTTAGCGAGGTAATAATCGACCACGCTTTCATAAGGCTTCTTCGTCAGGCTCTCCAGTTCCTCCAGCGTCGGCGGCAAGCCCGTCAAATCCAGCGCCACACGCCGGACCAATGTAGTGGCATCCGCTTCCCCCGAGAACTTGAGCTTCTCCTTCGCCAGTCGTTGAGCCAGGAAACGATCAATCTCCGTCAGTCCCACCGACTGAGCACTCGGCACTTCAGACCTCTTCACCACCTCATAGCTCCAGTGCTTCCCCCAGGTCGCACCCTGCTTGATCCACTCTTTGAGCAGCGCCACCTGCGCTGTCGGAATGGTCTTGTGCTGCTTCGGCGGCGGCATGACTTCATCAGGATCGGTGGAGAGGATGCGTTGAATCAGCGCACTCTTCTCCGGGTTCCCCGGAATCACGGCGATCACGCCATCGTTATCCTTCTTGGCAGAAGCTTCGTCATCGAGCCGCAAGCCAGCCTCACGCTTCTTTTCATCCGGCCCATGGCAGAAGAAGCAGTTCTCCGACAAAATCGGGCGGATCTCGCGAGAGAAATCAACGGCGCTGACGGCGACCGGCAGTGAAAGGGCGATGGCAAGGTAGGAGCGCATGTGGACGACCCACCTATACGCCACAGGTTTACGCTTCCTCACTGCGAAACAGGATAGGACAAAACCAAAGCTCAGTTCAGCTCCACCTTCTCCGGCGTGTTCGCCATCAACAGGTAAACGGGCCCCATCTCCTCCAGCACAGTCTTCCACATTTTTTCGGCAGGCTTTGCCGTGAGGATGGTTTTCCGAGACTCAGTCACGATCCACGAGCGATGCTTGATCTCTTTTTCGATCTGTCCCTCCGCCCATCCTGAATATCCGACGAAACCGCGCACATCGTGTCCCATGCTCAGCTCGTGCAGTGCATCGGTGACGGAGAGATGCGTCTGACAACGCAGCGTGCCCTGCTTGCGATTCCAGTGCAGCGAGGCAAAGGCCAGCTTGTCCATCGCGACGGGGCCACCAATAAAGACAGGCACCTGCCCCAGAGCGCCCAGGCTCTGATCTGGCAAAAGATCCGCCACGCGCTGCTCCAAGGGGCGGTTCAGCACATAGCCAAAGGCACCTTCCTTCGATGTATGAGCCGCCATGAAAATGACGGTGCGGGAGAAATTAGGATCACGCATGGAGGGCACCGCGAGAAGCAGGTTGCCGGTCAGGGAAGATGAGTCAGCGGGGGCGGGCATGGCAGAGGATGACTATTATGACGCCGATACAGCAGCCCGCGTTGATTCGCACTGCTTTTCAGGCGCGGCTTTTGTCTGGTGTTCGATATGAAGGACGCTAGCATCGCCGCTCCCACCATGCCCGCTGAAACCCCTTCCCCGCTCGATCGCGCCCGGCGCAAAGCCTTCCTCCGCCTGGTCCCCGTACTCTTCGTGAGCTACA
>JBILPY010000735.1:0-2617 GCA_044373575.1 Prosthecobacter sp.
CCGCCTTTAAAAAGCACATGCAGGAGGCCTTCTGGCTCGCCCCCTCCCAGGCCCAGCTCTTCGCCCAGACCATCGACAAAGGCCGCCGTGAAACCAAGATGGCCACGATGAAGATCGACCTCCAGCTCGTGCTCGCCATGTCCAATGGCGAGACCACCACGCTTCAGGATCTCATGGCCGGAAAGAAGGCCGTGCTCATCGACTTCTGGGCCTCCTGGTGCGGTCCGTGCATGCAGCTCATGCCCGAGCTAAAAAAGAAAGCCGAGCACCTCCAGAAGAGCGGCATCGTCGTCGCTGGCATGAACAAAGACGACGAAAAAGCCGAAGCCGTGTCCGAGAAAGTCCGCAGCGAGCAAAACATCGAGTTCCCCTGGCTCATCGAGCCCGCCGACCGCCCCTTCACCAAGATGCTGGAGATCGACAGCATCCCCCGCATGGTCCTCGTCGGCCCCGATGGCAAAGTCCTCTACAACGGCCACCCGCAGGACCCCGGCCTCTGGACCGCTCTGCAGCAGTTCGACCCCGCCATCAAGGCGCCGGGCGCGTAATCAAGCATGAAAACCATGCCGGAGATGCTCCGGCAGCGGGTGCCCGGCATCGACATCATGCACCTCCACGATCTGCCCATCGTCCATGGAGGCGATGCGGTTCGCGTGGGGAAAGATGCGGTTGTCATGCGTCACGATCAGCACCGCGCGCTCCGCACTGCGCGCCACATGCTCGAAGAGGTCCATCACCAGCGTGCCGTTCTTTGCATCCAGCGCCGCCGTCGGCTCATCGCAGATGATGAGACGCGGCTCATGCACCAGTGCCCGGGCGATGGCCACGCGCTGCTGCTGCCCGCCAGAGAGTTGGGTAGGCCGATGATTCATCCGATCCCCCAGCCCCACCTGATCCAGCACCTCCCGCGCCCGCTTTTCAGCCTGGCGGGTGGACTTCCCCTGGATCAGCAGCGGCACGCTCACATTCTCCACACAGCTGAGCGTCGGGATCAGATTGAAAGCCTGGAAGATGAAGCCAATCGAGGTCGAGCGGAACTTCGTCGTCGCCCCGCGGCTCATCTTCCGCAGATCCTGCCCGAAGATCGTCACCTCACCCGAGCCCGCATCCACCCCCAGCGTGCCCGCCACGATGCTGAGCAGGGAGGTCTTCCCGCAGCCCGAAGGCCCAACCAGCATCGTGATGTCCCCGCACCGCACATCCAGATCAATGGCCTTCAGTACCTGCAAGCGCGAGCCCCCATCGCCAAAGGACTTGTTCACGTTGCGCAGACGCGCGGCCAGCTCGGGAGGTGGTATCGCAGAAGGAGTCACAGGGGGCATGGCAAAGGCATCAGCTCAGATACGAGCCGTGCTTCATCATGGGCCGAGACATTCCCCGACTCAAGCGGCAGGTGGCTGACATCTGGTGACTCAATATCTTGCAAAGCCAGACCTGAAGCAGACTCGCGCACGAAATGTCTGGCAATGCTCCCGCCTCATCAGCCTTTTCGCCCACAGGCTCATGGAAGAACACAAGATTCATCTCGCGGAGCGAAAGGACTGCCTATTCAAATCAGAATGCTTTTGATAACCTTCGCCCCCTCCACTCCGGTGAGCTTCGCATCGAGGCCTTGGAACTTGAAGCTGAAGGCATCGTGCTGGATGCCGAGCTGGTGGAGCATGGTGGCATGAAGGTCGTGGACGGTGGTGATGTTTTCCTGCGCGGCGTAGCCGAGGTCGTCGGTGGCTCCGAACGTGATGCCGCGTTGAATGCCAGCACCGGCAAGCCACATGGACATCGCTTTGTTGTGATGATCGCGACCGATGGGGCCTTTGTTGCCCTGCGCCATCGGTGTGCGGCCGAATTCGCCGCTGAAGACGATGAGCGTGTCGTCAAACATGCCACGCTGCTTGAGGTCGGTAATGAGGGCCATGCAGGCGCGATCGACTTCTTTGGCGCGGAGCGGCAGCTCCTCGCGCAGGAGGCTGTGGTGGTCCCAATCGCGATGGTAGAGCTGGATGAAGCGCGTGCCGCGTTCGGCGAGGCGACGCGCGAGCAGGCAGTTTGAGGCGAAGGAGCCATCGCCGGGCGTGCAGCCGTAGAGTTCGAGTGTTTTGGGGCCTTCAGGTCGGATGTCCATCAGTTCAGGCACGCTGGCCTGCATTTGAAACGCCATTTCATACTGCGCGATGCGTGTGGCGATCTCGGGATCATCGCAAAGCGAGGCATGCTTTTTGTTCAGCGCATTGATCGCGGACACATCTGCTCCTTGGCGTTCGCGAGTGACGCCATTGGGGCTGGTGAGATACAAAACTGGATCGCCCTGCGAGCGGAGCTGCACGCCTTGGAACTTCGACGGCAAAAAGCCGCTGCTCCACTGTCGCGCGGAGATCGGCTGTGGGGTGCGGCCTTTGCCGGTGGAGTTGAGCACGACGAAGCCGGGCAGATCTTCCGCCTCGCTGCCGAGACCATAAGTCACCCATGAGCCCATGCTGGGACGTCCGGCGATCTGGGTGCCGGTGTTCATGAACATGTGCGCCGGATCGTGATTGATCGCGTCCGTGGTCATCGAGCGCACGAGGCAGATGTCATCCGCGACCGAACCGATGTACGGCAGCAACTCAGAAAGCTCCAT
>JBILPY010000736.1:0-2610 GCA_044373575.1 Prosthecobacter sp.
AGTTCATATTTGAGCTCGTTCGGCGGGTTCAGCGCGCTTTGCAGGTGATGATTGAGCGTGTGGGTGCCGAGTTCATGGCGGTTCATCGGCGTCAGCACCTGGATGTCGCGGGCGGGATCGAATCCGTAACGGGCGGGCAGACGACGCTGAACGAGGTCGATGATGGTGTCGCTGATCTGTCCTGGGCTCGTGGCTTCGAGGAAGAAGAAGTCGGCATCTCGGGAGGGGCGGAGGTCGGGCACCTGACCGCGGTTGATCTCATGGGCGCTGGTGATGATGCGGCTGCTGGCGGCTTGGCGGAAGATCTCCGTGAGCTTCACGCAGGGCACTTTGCCACTAGCGATGAGATCCTGCAGCACCATGCCTGGACCGACGGATGGAAGCTGGTCGGCATCGCCCACGAGCAACAAATGCGCACCTGCTGGCAAAGCGGAGAGGAACTGCGCCATGAGCGGGGTGTCGATCATTGAGCACTCGTCGAGCACGAAGAGATCGCCGGTGAGAGGTCGGCTGCGGCTGCGGCCCCAGGTGCCGCTGCCCTGGAACTCCAGCAGGCGGTGCATCGTCTTCGCTTCGAGGTCAGTGCTTTCGCTCAGGCGCTTCGCCGCACGGCCGGTGGGTGCGGCGAGGACGATCTTGATCTCGTGTTTGCCGAGAATGGCGAGGATAGTGCGGAGGATCGTGGTCTTTCCCACACCGGGGCCGCCGGTAATGATGAGGCAGCGATAACTCAGCGCTGCGATGACGGCCCGCTGCTGGCTATCGGCGAGGGCTTTGCCTGTTTCCTGAGCTGCCCAGGCGAGCGCTTCATCGGTTTGGATGGCGGGATAAGTCGGTGCCTGGGCCACGAAGCCTGTGAGGCTGCGGGAAATGCTCTGCTCGGCTGCACGCAGGTGGGGCAGGTAGAGAACCTGGGTGTCTGCAAGCGTGTGGCGCTCGAGCTTCTCTTCGTGCAGGAGCACTTCTATCTGTGCGCGGATCAGGTCATCGGCACTGCGCAGCAGTTCGGCGGTCTTTTGCACGGCGAGCTGCTCGGGCAGACAAGTGTGGCCGCTTTGAGACGCTGTGTCCAAAATGTGCAGGATGGCGGCCCTCACCCGTTCCGGGGCATCCGCAGCCAGGCCCATCTGCTGGGCGATCTGGTCCGCCGTGCGGAAACCGATGCCGTGGATGTCCTGAGCGAGGCGGTAGGGATCGCTGGTGAGAACGGCGAGCGCTTCATCACCGTAAGTTTTATGGATGCGCAGGGCGCGGGAGGAGCTGATGCCGTTCTGGTGCAGGAAGAGCATGATGTTGTGGATGCTCTTCTGCTTCAGCCAGGACTCGCGGATCTCCTGGCGGCGCTTCCGGCCGATGCCTTCCACATCTTCGAGTTTCACAGACTCGTTTTCGATCACGTCGAAGATGCGCGGGCCAAATTTCTCCACCATGCGCTTCGCATACGCTGGCCCGATGCCGTCGATCAAACCACTACCGAGATAGCGCTCGATGCCTTCGCTGCTGTTTGGCCGCGTGAGTTTGAGCGTGTCCGCCTTGAACTGATCCCCGTAATCCCTCGTCGCCTCCCATTTGCCCGTGGCCTCAAACTGCTCCCCCGCGACCACGCGCGGTGCTTTGCCGATGAGGCTCACTGGCTCGCGCTTGCCCTGCGGGATCACTTTCAGGATGCAGTAGCCCGTGTCTTCCGTGTGAAACACCACGCGCTCCACGATTCCGCGGAGGCTGGTGTTGGACGGGGCAGGGGAGGACATCTGCGGCTATTTACTGCAATGCTGTCTGGAAGGGCAGGAATTTGTTGCGTGCTTGACGCCTTCGCTTGTTTCTGGACTGCTCTTCTTACCATCCAACCTATGTCCTCCGCCCGCCTTACTCTTCGTGTTCATCCTGACGACCAGCTCATCGTCGCGCTTCGTGATCTCAAGGCGGGGAATGAGGTGGATGGGATCACGCTGCGGGAGGACATCGCGGCGAAGCATAAGTTCGCGGCACAGGACTTTGCCGCTGGTGAAAAGGTGACGATGTATGGCGTGACTGTCGGTCGCACGACGCAGGCCATCCCCGCCGGGGCGCTGGTGCATACGCACAATTTGAAACACGAGGCGGCGGGCTTTGAAGGTAAGCGCGGCAGCTATGTATGGACGCCGCCGGATGTGAGCGCGTGGTCGGGCCGGAGTTTTCGTGGCTTCAAGCGCAGCGACAGCGTCTCGGGCACGGCGAACTACTGGCTGGTGATCCCGCTGGTGTTCTGTGAGAACCGCAATCTCGGCTTCATGCGTGAGGCACTGACTCGGGCCTTGGGGTATGCGCGGTCGTCGCCGTATGAGAGCTTTGCGCAAACTTTGGTCGAAAGGCATCTGCGGGGTGAGTCCTTGGACGTGGCTTTGGAAGAAGGGCTCTTCGCGGCTCCAAAGCCACTGTTTCCGAATGTGGATGGCGTGAAGTTCCTCGAGCACGGCCTCGGTTGCGGTGGCACACGGCAGGATGCTCTGGCGCTGGTGCAGTTACTGGCGGGTTACATCGCTCATTCGAATGTGGCGGGCGCGACGATCTTGAGCCTGGGATGTCAGCACGCGCAGGTGAGTTTGCTTCAGGATGCTCTGAGTCGGCTGT
>JBILPY010000145.1:0-8541 GCA_044373575.1 Prosthecobacter sp.
CCAGCACCACCAACACCATCACCAGCCACATGGACTGGCTGCCCACCTTCGCCGCGATTGGTGGAGGCAAGACTCCCACGGACCGGAAGATCGACGGCATCGACATCTCTGCTTTGCTTCTTGGCGACCGCACGGCGTTCAAGCCACGCGAGGTCTTCTATTACTACAGCGGCTTCCAGCTCCAGGCCGTCCGCAGCGGCCCGTGGAAACTCCACCTCGCCAAAAAGGAACTCTTCGACCTCGACTCCGACATCGGCGAAGCGGAAAACATCGCCGCAACCATGACAGATCAAGTTACCCAGCTCACCGCTCTGGCTGAAGCGATGAAGTCCGACCTCGGTCTCGATGGTGCCGAAGCCCCCGGCGTGCGCCCGCTGGGCCGCGTGGAGAACCCGAAGCCGCTGATCGAGAAGTAGCACGAGTTTTCAACTCGTACCCTGGTGTGGCGGGTTTATAACCCGCCAATGACGGGCGAGATGGAATCTCGCCGCACCAGCAGACGACTTGAAAAGTCGCTCTACGCGCCGATGAAGGCCCATGCCCCGCCCCCTCCATCTGCCTGAACTGCTCTCACCCGCCGGAAACTGGGAGTGTGCGCGCGCAGCCGTCGCGAATGGAGCCGACGCCATCTACTTCGGCCTGCCGAAGTTCAATGCGCGAATGCGTGCCGACAACTTCACGCCCGAGGATCTGCCGGAGCTGATGAGCTTCCTGCACAAACACGGCGTCAAAGGCTACTGCGCCTTCAACGTGCTCATCTTCACCGGCGAGCTGGCGGATGCCGAGGCGCAGCTCCTTGCTCTGGAAAGTGCAGGCGTCGATGCCGTGATCGTGCAGGATCTCGGTCTCGCCCGCATGGTGAAGGCACTCACTCCCGGCCTGCGACTCCACGCCAGTACGCAGATGACCATCACCTCGCCCGAAGGGCTCGAACTGGCGAACACGCTCGGCATTGATCAGGCCGTACTCTCTCGTGAGCTGAGCCTGCGTGAGCTGGAGCGCTTCAAGGCCAATGACTCGCCGCAGCTACCGCTGGAAGTCTTCGTGCATGGCGCGCTGTGCGTGGCTTACAGCGGCCAATGCCTCACCAGCGAATCGCTTGGACGCCGCAGCGCCAACCGTGGCGAGTGCGCCCAGGCATGTCGTATGCCCTATGAAATGATCGTCGATGGTGAACTGCGTGATCTCGGCGACAAACGCTACCTGCTCAGCCCGCAGGATCTCTCGGCAGTGAATGAAATCCCGCGTCTGATCGAGCTCGGCATCCGCAGTTTTAAGATCGAAGGCCGCCTCAAGACCCCCGAATACGTCTCCGCCGTCACACGCGTGTATCGCAAGGCCATCGACGCTGCTTTGGAAGATAGAGACCTCTCCGAAGTCATCACCGAAGAGGACCGCTACGAACTGGAGATGACCTTTTCCCGAGGCCTCTTCTCCGGCTGGATGCATGGCGTGAACCACCAGCAACTCGTCGGTGCCATGTATGGCAAGAAGCGCGGCTACTTCGTCGGCACCGTCACGGCTGTGGAGCAGGACAGCATCCAGCTCGAAGCCGTGCCCGACCATCTCAAGAATGGCGACGGCGTCGTGTTCGAGAACCTCAAGAACACCAACGACGAACAAGGCGGTCGCATCTACGGCATCCGCGGTCGCTGGCTCGACTTCCAGCGCGGACGCCTGCGCAGCCAGTTCATCCGCCCTGGCATGAGAGTCTTTAAAACCGGCGACCAAGTGCTGGAGCAGAAGCTGCGGCAGTCTTTCCAAGGGGAGATTCCGCTGAGGAAGAAGACGCGGATGGATTTGGTGGTGTCTGGCAAGGCGGGTGAAGCGCTCGTCGTGCGGGTCAAAGGTCAGGAGGTCAAGGTCACGTCAAGCATGGCGCTGGAGGTGGCCGCGAAGCGTCCGTTGACGCTGGAGAGCCTGAAGGAGCAGTTCGGCAGACTCGGTGGCACGGGCTTTGAACTTGGTGAAGTCGAAGCGCATCTCGAAGGAGAGGTCATCGTGCCCGTGAGTGAACTTAATCGGATGAGGCGAGCGCTAGTGGATGCATGGAGTGCCGACGAGTCGTCGGCCATCAATACTCATCCGCCCATCACGACCACCTATCGCTCTCTCTTACCCCAGAAGGCCGACGACTCGTCGGCGCTCCATGGTCCCACCCTCCACGTCCTCTGCCGCACCGACGAACAGATCGACGCCGCCCTGGCCTGCGGCATCACCCATCTCTACGCCGACTACGAAGACATCCGCCGTTATGCCGATGTCGTGAAGCGGGTGCGCGAGCATGGCGGTGGAGCGAAGCTTTACCTCGCCACGCCGCGCATCCAGAAATCCAGCGAGGCTGGCTTCTTCAAGCTCATCGAGCGTGCGGAGCCTGATGGCGTGCTCATCCGCAATCTCGGAGCCATCTCATATTTCCGTGATGTCGGCATCCCCATTACGGGCGACTTCTCCCTCAATGTCTCCAACCCGCTGAGCGCCGACTTCCTCAAACAAACCGGACTTGAGCGGCTAACCATCAGCTATGATCTGAACATTGAGCAAGTGCTCGACCTGCTCGCCAGCGCACCACCGGAGTGGTTTGAGATCACGCTGCATCAGCACATGCCGATGTTTCACATGGAGCACTGCGCCTTCGCCGCCTTCCTATCCAAAGGCACGGACTTCACCAACTGCGGACGCCCCTGTGACCATCACAAGGTCCGCCTGCGTGACCGTGTCGGCATGGAGCATCCGCTAAAGGCTGATGTCGGCTGCCGGAACACCCTCTTCAATGCCGTGCCGCAAACCGGCGCGCAGTTCTTCACTGGCCTCATGCAGGCGGGCCTGCGCCATTACCGTGTCGAGCTACTGGAGCAGGACATCCCCGAGACTAAGCGCATCCTCGAAACCTATCAGGCCCTTCTGCGCGGCAGCCGCGCCGGTGAAGTCATCTGGCGTGATCTCAAGGCGCAGTCCCAGCTCGGTGTCACGAGAGGAACCATGGCGGAACTCGTTTAATCTGCTGCCCATGAAATCCGCCGATGCCGTCCAACTGCGCTCCAAGTTTCTGAGCTCGCTCGATTTGCAGAGCCAGTTCTACCGCATGTTCGACAGCCTGCCTGGCATCTCCTTCTTTGCCAAAAACCGCGACTTCCGCCTCGTCTGTGCGAACCGGCATTTCATCGAGACCATGGGCTTCAAGAGTGAAGATCAGATCATGGGTAAGGACGACTTCGATCTCTTCCCGCGCCGTCTCGCTGAGAACTTCCGCCGCGATGACGAGGAGATCTTCCGCACTGGCGAGGCCAAGCTGAACATCGTCGAACTGTTCTTCAATTCACAGGGCATCCCCGACTGGTTCATCACGAACAAAATGCCGCTGCGTGACAAGAAAGGACGCTTAGTCGGCATCATGGGTGCCACTCAAAGTTACGGGCAGGCCATGACCATCGTCCACGCCAGTCAGCACATCGAGCGCGCCCTAGCCTACATCCGCGAGCACTTCCGCACCCGCCTCAGCGTGGAGGATCTGGCCGCGCAGGTCCACCTCAGCCCGCGTCAGCTTCACCGGAAATTCGTCGAGACCTTCGGGTGCAGCCCGCAGACCTTCATCATGAAGCTACGCATCCAGGCCGCGTGCGAGGCGCTTCAGCATGAGGATGCCCAGATCAGCCAGATCGCCATCGACCTTGGCTTCTACGATCAAAGCGGCTTCACTCATCACTTCCACAAACACGTTGGCCTCACGCCACTGAAGTATCAGCGCCAGTTTAGGCTCGGACGCCGGTAATGGAGCGCGGAGTTCCAACTCCGCAGCAGGTCGGTAACACGTTGAGTCTCGAACTCCACGCCAGGCGTGCCATCAATCTGCTGCGGGCTCGGAGGCCCGCGCTCCAAGGAGCTTAATGTACGTCCAACTCAGGCTTGAAATCCGCCGCGTGATATGAGCTGCGCACGAGCGGTGCGCTGGCGACATGGCGGAAGCCTTTCTTCAAAGCGATCTGCTTGTAGTTCTCAAACGTGTCCGGGTGGATGTAGTCGATCACGGGCAGGTGCTGGGCACTGGGGCGCAGGTATTGGCCGAGGGTGAGCACGGTGACGTCGTGCTCCAGGAGATCGTCCATGGCTTGGAAGAGCTCCACTTCAGTCTCGCCGAGGCCGAGCATCAGGCCGCTCTTCGTCGCGCATTTGGTGCCCAGTTCGGCGGCCATGGCTTTGGCGCGCTTCAGCACGTGCAGGCTGCGATGATACATGGCGCGGCTGCGGACGAGCGGAGTCAGGCGCTCCACGGTTTCGAGGTTGTGATTGAAGATATGCGGGCGGGCTTTCATCACCACTTCCAGCGCGTCGTCCTTGCCATTGAAGTCGGGGACGAGGATCTCGATGGTGATGTGCGGCACGGCCTCGCGTACGGCCTCGATGGTGCGGGCGAAGTGCTCAGCACCGCCGTCTTTCACATCGTCACGCGCCACGGCGGTGATGACGATGTGGTTCAAGCCGAGACGCTTCGTGGCAGCGGCTACGCGCTGGGGTTCGTCTGCTTCGAGGGCGAAGGGCTTCGCCGTCTTCACCGCGCAGAAGCCGCAGGCGCGGGTGCAGCGGTCCCCAGCGATCATGAAGGTGGCGGTGCCCTGGCTCCAGCACTCCCAGCGGTTCGGGCACTGGGCCTCCTCGCAGACGGTGTGCAGCTTTAGGTCGGATATGAGGGACTTTGTGCTCCAGAAGACGGGGTCACGTGGAAGCTTCACGCGGATCCAGTCCGGTTTTTTATCCTGATGCAGAGCGGGGTCGATTTTGCAGGCCATGTCGTTGGGGCTACGAATGAACGGCTGGGGGCGGATGACAACCCGGCAGTCAGAGAAAAATCACCCTCTTTTGTTTTTTGTCGCTATTGACCTATCTCCATAGCGGCGCACTGCCACACTTGCCGAAGTTCACCCTTGTTCCCCATGAACCCAGCATTGGGCTGTTTTTAGCTCTGTCTGTTACTCATCAAGGTTTGCCCAGTCCTCCATGAAAAAACTCCTCCCCTTTTTCTTCTCCCTGCTCATCGCCGCCCCCGCCTCGGCGGTGATCCCTGACCCGCTGCCCAAAGCGCCCGAGCCAGTGGATGATATCCTACGGCTTCAGATTTTCCTCGATTCGCAGCTGTTTGGACCTGGAAAACTTGATGGCCGCCCCGGCGAATTCACCACCAAAGCTCTCAAACACTACCAACGCGCCAACGGCCAGCCTGAGACGGAACTCGAAACACACACGCTGGACCTCAGTGGCGTGACGGAACTTTACACCACCTACACCATTCGCACCGAAGACCTTGGCTTCGTCGGTGAACTGCCCAGCCAGCCCTCGGCGCAGAGCAAAAAGAAATACTTGCCCTATGACTCGCTGCTGGAGTTTCTGACCGAGCGCTTCCACTGCTCACCTGACTTCCTGGAGTTCATCAATCAGCCGATGAAGCTGAGCGCCCTGAAGGCAGGTGATGTGGTGAAGGTGCCTAGCGTGCAGCCTTTTCTCATCGAGGAACTGACCCAGATCGCCAAGTTGCCGGAAGTCCCGGAGTATCTGACCCGCGTCATCAAGATCGACACACGCGAAAAACTGCTCGCCCTCTGGGACGGGGAGAAGCTGCTCGCCAGCCTTCCGATCACCCCCGGCAGCGGTCACACAGCCACACCACCCGGAACCTGGCGCATTCTCGGCATCGCACAGATGCCAACCTTCCGCTGGGACAAGAGCGTCCTGGAATACGGCGTGCGCAGCGAGACCTACTACCAACTCCCTCTCGGCCCCAACAACCCAGTCGGCGTCATGTGGATCGGCCTGAACAAACCAGGCATCGGCATCCACGGCACGAACAGCCCGCAGAGTATCGGTCGCAGCGCCAGCCACGGCTGCATGAGGACGGCGAACTGGGATGTCGTGCGCCTCGTGAAAATGATCACTCAAGGCATGACCGTCATCATCGAAGGCCCGCCTTCCGTGCCGAGGCCGGTGGTGGTCGTGAAAGCCGTAAAAAATGTGCCGCCTGCCGAGCCAGCTGCAGAGCCAAAGCTCAGCTTCTTCAAGCGGCTCTTTGGGAAGAAGTAGGCCATCTGCATCCATTCCCTTTGATTCGACGGACCTTCGAACTGGTATTGAAATCCGTCAACGCTGCCCGCAGAGAAGCACGAACGTGATCCAGGCTCAAACTCTCAGCGAGCCACGGAATGCCCTGACGCTGTAGTAAGACTACACGCCGTTGTGGAACACGAAGACATTACCAAAACGGCGGTCACCAAAGAGCGCACCACCGAGCTTTCGAATGTCAGCAGGGGCTTTTCACCCAGTTCGACGTCTTCGTGTCAAATTCACGCCGGACTGGTGACAGCTCCTTGTTTGGTTTCAGGCCTTTCATACGAACTCGATCTTCGTGGGTCACTTCGGGCTCTTCGCCTTTGCCGCCCCGCGCTGCCTGAGTACCTCAGCACGTTTCATTGCGGTGCCCTTGATCTCTTCCTGACGCTTCCCCGCCTGAGCTTCGAGCCCATTTGGGTTCGCCGCATCAGTGATCATCGGGAAGTCATCCGTGCGGAAAGGCGTGAGGGGCAGACCCTCAGCGGAGAAGACATTGCAGACTGGGTTGTCGCTCCAGGCGTAACGAACAGCGACAGGTGCAGTCACCTGCGGGCTGCTGACTTCGATCTGGTTCGTCCCTTTCTTCGAGCCCCCGATGATGCTGGCCTTGGCCCAGACCCATTTCTTGTCAGCTCCACAGATGGCGAAGCCCTTGGCCTCATCGACATCAATGGTGCGCAGGCCTGTCGGCGCATGGTCAAAGGTGAGCAGCGCTTTGCCGCCCTCGATCTTCATGTCTTTAAACTCGGGGCTTCGATACACGAGCTTCATGCCGTAGTCCTTTGCCAGCGCCCAGCGGGCGAGACGCTCGGCCACGTCGCGCTTGTTCTTCGGGTGGATGTCATTGGCTTCGCCGAGGTCAGTGATCACGCACTGGCCGCCATTGGCGATCTTGCTCATCGTCTTCGTCTGGCTCTCGCGCAGTTCGGCCCAGTCGCTGTCGCCGGGCTCGGGCATCTCGGGTTTGAAGTCGGCGAGCTGCACCCAGTAGAAGGGGAAGTCACCCTGCTTCCACTCGCTGCGCCAGTGGGAGATCATGAGGGGGAAGAGATAGCCGTATTCGTGGGCCTGGGAGGCATTGCTCTCGCCCTGATACCAGATGGCTCCTGTGATGCCATAGCCGATGTTCGGCTGCAGGCAGCCCGCATACAGATTGCCGGGACGCTTCTGACCTTTCAGCGGGTTTTGGGGGCCGCGGGGGGCATTGCCGGTGAACATCTTGCCAGCCTTCAGGGCTTCTTTGCGGGCGGCGGACCAAGCATCCAACTTCACTTTGTGATCAGCCACCTGCTTCTCAAAAGAAGCGTCCGTGAAGGTGGACTCCGTCTGCTTCCACTGAGCGATCATTTTCTTAAAGCGGGCGTCCTGCTCCAGCACATCGCGCCGCACCCAGGCCTCGCAGGCGCTGCCACCCCAGGCATTGTCGATCAGGCCCACGGGCACGCCGAGCATCTCATGCAGTACGCGTCCGTAATGATAACCCACAGCGGTGAAGGCCCCCACTGTGTTCGGCGAGCAGGCCTCCCACTGGCCTTTGAAGTCGTCCTGTAGCTCCTGCGTGCCCACATTCGGCACCGAGATCAGGCGGATGTCGGGATACTTCGCCGTAGCGATGTCGAGATCGGCATCCCACACGCTACCGAGATTGAAGCCCATGTTCGATTGTCCCGAGCACAGCCACACCTCACCGACGAGGATGTTCTTCAGTTCACGCTTCGTCGTGCCAGCGATGCTCATCGCCGCAGGCTCGGCATTTGCAGACACCGGATCGAGCTTCACCGTCCACTTGCCCTTCGCATCGGCGGTCGCGGATTTGGTTTGGCTGCCAAAGCTCACCTTCACCGTCGTGCCCGGCGTGTCCCAGCCCCAGATCGGGTTCGTCTGCTTTTGCTGGAGCACCATATTATCGCCAATGATGGCCGGGAGGCGCAGTTCCGCGTGGGCCGCCAGGGCGGAGGAAAGGAAGAGGAGGAGAAAGAGCGTGCGCATGATGGGAAAAGAGTATGCCTAAACGCCACCGGCAAGCCTGGCATTGCACAGCATGTCGCGTTGATTCACCATCGCTGCATGAACCGCCACATCCCTGCCCTGCTGCTCACGCTGCTCACCGCCCTTGGCCTCACCGCCTGTGCCCCAGCCCCAGAAGCCGCCTACCAGGACCTCAAATGGCAGGATGACCTCTATTACCTCAGAGATCAGCCTTTCACCGGCATGGCGCGGGACAAGCACAAGAACGGCCAGCCCAAAGGCGAATACCCGTTTGAAAAAGGCCGCCTGCATGGCGTCGTCAAAGAGTGGTGGGAGAATGGCGTGCTCTCCACCGAGACAAACTTCGACCACGGCCAGCGCCACGGCCTAAACCGCTACTGGTCCAGGAAAGGCAACCTCATGAAGGAGCAGGTCTATGAGCACGACAAATCCTTGAGTGAGAAACACTACGAC
>JBILPY010000737.1:0-2608 GCA_044373575.1 Prosthecobacter sp.
CGGTATCCTCCTCATTCTTTGGTTCCTGCTCACCTCACGCTTCTCAGGTAAAACAAGGCTCAAGGGACTCGCCACACTATTCGTTACCATCGTTGCTTTCAAGCTGCTCCTCAGAGTGGATGGTGTCGTCGATGGTCGTGGTATCCCCAGGCTCGTCTGGCGCTGGTCGCCCTCATCTCAGCCAGCGCTCGCCGCACCTATTCAGCAGGCAGAATCCGTCCTGTCGATGACGGCTGATCCTTGCCTCGCCCAGGCAGTTGACGTGCCCCAGTTCTTCGGTCCCAATCGCGCCGGCGTCGTCCCCGACATCGGCCTGGCAAAGGATTGGCTCAAAACACCACCTAAACAGCTCTGGCGGCAGCCCATCGGTGCCGGTTGGTCAGCCTATGCCGTCGTCCAAGGTCGTGCCTACACCCAGGAGCAGCGCGGTGAAGAGGAACTCGTCACCTGCTACGAACTCCTCAGTGGGAAGCTCCTCTGGGCTCATGCAGACAAAGCCCGCTTCACCCAGTGGCAGGGCGGGGAAGGGCCTCGCGCCACGCCCACCCTTCATGAAGGCCGCGTCTATGCCTACGGAGCTACCGGCCTCCTCAACTGCCTCGACGCCATTACCGGTAAGCCCGTCTGGCAGCGCCGGGTGTTGGAGGAAAACAAAATTGCCAATATCGAGTGGGGCATCTGCGCCTCACCGCTTATCGTCGATGACCACGTCATCGTCACCGGCGGCAACACGCGCGGCCCCATCCTCTTTTCCTTTCAGGCCGCGAGCGGCAGCCCCGTCTGGAAAGCAGGTGATGATCAGGCCAGTTACGCCTCACCCGTTCTCGCCACGTTGGCTGGGAGGCGCGTCATCCTGACTAACAACGCCCGATCCATCACCGCCCACGATCCGGCTTCCGGGGCCATCGTTCTGGAGCATTCCTGGGGCGTCGATAAATGGCCCAAAGCCTCCCAGCCTGTTGTCATCGGGCCGAACCAAGTGTTTCTCTCCGCTGGCTACGGCATGGGCTGCCTCCTGCTCGAAGTCAAAGCTGGCACCGATGGTAAACTCACCGCCACCGAACTCTGGACTAGCATGAAAATGAAGACCCAGTTCAACAGCCCCGCCTTGCTGGACGGTCACCTCTACGGACTTGACGACGGCCGTCTCGCCTGCCTCGACATCACGAATGGTGAACGTCTGTGGAAAGAAGGACGCTTTGCCTCCGGCCAGAGTCTGCTCGTCGGAAATTTTGTCATCATTCAGAGCGAAGACGGTCCCGTCCACCTCTGCGCCGCCAAGCCCGAAGGCTTTCAGGAACTCGGCAAACTCGACGCCCTCAGCAGCAAGACCTGGAACCATCCCACCCTCGCTGGTCGCTACCTCCTCGTCCGCAACGATCGTGAATCCGTGTGCTACGAACTCCCCATGCCGGAGTAGAACAGTCCGGGCATTCTTGATGGAACCAGAATCCGGCATTGTCAGTCGGGCCGTCCCTCATGTAAAAGCGCCCCATGCCCGCCGCCAAAGCGCCCACCAGCCTCCGCCGACTCTTCGATGACATCGGCACAGTCGATCAAGTCGGCATCGAGGAGCGAGTAGCGAAGTACACCACCCGCAGCCTCAAGAAAAAATCAAAAGTCTTCGGCCTGCGACTCGCCGTGACGATGGTGGACCTCACCACGCTCGAAGGCAAAGATACGCCCGGTAAGGTCGCCTCCCTTTGCCAAAAGGCGCTCACGCCACACGATATCGGCGACATCCCCTCCACCGCGGCCGTCTGCGTGTATCCCTCCATGGTGAAACACGCGAAGAAGCATGTCGGCGGCACAAAGGTGAAGATTGCCTCCGTCGCCACCGCCTTCCCGAGCGGCCAGGCTCCGCTGAAAACAAGGCTCGCCGAAGTCCGCGCCGCCGTCGCCGATGGAGCCGATGAGATCGACATGGTTATCAATCGCGGTGCCTTTCTCAGCGGTGAGTTCGGCCTCATGCAGGACGAAATCGCCGCCGTCGTCGAAGCCTGCGGAACCTCCACGCTCAAAGTGATCCTCGAAGTCAGCGAACTCGAAACCTACGACAACATCCGCGCCGCCAGCTTCCTGGCTATGCGCGTGATCCGCCCGAACGACTTCATCAAAACCAGCACTGGCAAGACCTCGTCGAACGCCACACTCGGCAATAACCAAGTCATGCTGGAGGCCATTCGCGATCACTTCCTTTCAACAGGCGTCCCCATCGCCATGAAGCCCGCCGGTGGCATCCGCACGGCCAAGCAGGCACTGCAATTCCTCATCGCCGTCAAAGAAACCCTCGGCGACGAATGGCTCAACAACCGCCGCTACCGCTTCGGCGCCTCCGCTTTGCTCAACGATCTCGTCCGCCAGCTCGAAAAAGAGCGCACGGGAGCCTACCAAGCTCCGTGGAACTTCAGTGATGCCACGGAGGGGTATTGAGGCCTAGGTGGGAAAGCCGCTCAGTGTCTGGTCTCTGAGGCAGGCTCTTTCAGTGCAGGTGCGCACATGAACGCTGAAATGGTGCCACTTCTCCAGCGGATCGCATGGGAAGCCGTGACGAGTCATCCGATGAGCGGCGTGAAAGTGGCTGCGGGGGTGTAAGCGGTGCAGATGC
>JBILPY010000146.1:0-8528 GCA_044373575.1 Prosthecobacter sp.
GGGTGAGGCGGGGACTTTGAGGAAGACGGGGTTGATCTCCTCGACACTCAAAACTCCGCCGCTTGCCTGCTGGATGGCGAGGGGGTCACGGCGATCTCCGCAGGCGAAAGGTTTATAGCCGACGGCATCGTGTCCGGCGCGGCGGAGGGCTTCGATGAGGAGGCAGGTGACGTAGGTTTTGCCTGCGTCGGTGTCGGTGCCGGTGATGAAGTAGTGCATGAGACGTGTTTCAGCACGCCTCATGCGGAATCGTCAGCGGGTCAAGGCATCAGGCCCAGCCCATCCAGTCTTTGAGCACCTTGAAGTCGCGGACATGGGCCTCGCGGAACTCTTTGAGCACGGCGGGGTCCTTGGGGTCGCCTTTGAGATACTCGACGTGGAGGGAGATGGGGCCGGAGTAGTTTTTGTTCTTCAGCAGTTTGGCGAAGTCGGGGTTCACCTGGCCCTGGCCGAGTGGGCAGCCTTCGGCTTTGCGGCCTTCCCATTTGAAGTCCTTGAAGTAGATCGCGCCCCAGCGGTCGGAGGTCAAAGCGGCGCTGAGCGGCCACTGAAGTCCGCCTTCCACGGTGGCGTGGAAGATGTCGTAGCAGAAGGAAAACTGCTCCGGCGTGTAGTCCTGCATGAGGCTGTAGATGTCCCAGATGGGAGCGCCGAAGTAGTCCTTGCCGCTGTGGTTCTGGAAGAGGGGCTGGATGCCGACCTCCTGGCAGAGTTGGATGAGGTCTTTGAGCTTCGGTTTGACCTCCTGAAGCTGGGCCCAGATGGGCTTGGCGAGGTCATACTTGTAGTAGTTCATGCGGAAGCGCTTCACGCCGAGCTTGGCCGCGGTGCGCAGGACGACTTCGGTATTTTGCTCGGCGCTGACTTCGTTGATGCCAGAGGTCATGATGGTGAGTTCCAAGCTCTGCTTCTTCAGTGCTTCGACATACTTGGGCAGCTCATCCACGACCTTCTCCGGCTCGATGTGACCCTTCGGACGGATGGGCGACTCGACGCCATCGACTCCCATTTCCACGGCGAGACTGGCGATGTCATCGAAGCTCAGGCCCTGGAGGTGCTTGGTGAAAAAGCAGAGCTTGTTGACGCGGGTTTCAGCGGCGCTGGCTGTCGTCAGACCAGTGGTGGCGAGTGATCCGGCGAGGAGAGAGGCGTTTTGGAGAAAGCTGCGGCGGGTGGTCATGGCGGTGGTGATTTGAAGGCTTGGGAAAACGTGTCGAACTCAGGACTTCACACGCTTCGTGACATCCAACTCGATGACGCCATATTTTTGCTCATAGGCCTAGAGCGTCTGGGTGAGGTGCAGCCAGAGGCGCTTTGCACCATCGTAGGAGGTGACCACGCGGCTGCCGATGCGGGCTTCTTCCTCGATCATGGGGCCGAAGGCGTTCAGGTTCATGGCGAAGTCCATGACGACCTCATTCGGCGTGGCAAAGACGCGGGTGACATTGGAGTACACAGCCTGGGGGGCGGGCAGAGTCTGGACCGGGGCAGGGGAAGACTCGGTGGCGATGATTTTTACGGAATCGGACATGGTGACGCGAGCATGAGCACTGCGGCTGCCGATGCCAAGACTCAATGTGACGTGAAGCCTAGTTCTTCGGCGTGCGGAGCTTGTCGGTGTAGAAGGTCATCTGCATGCTGAGAGTTTCCTTGGTCCCGACGTTCTGCACCATCAGAGGCAGAGGGATGATGAATTTAAAATCGGGATAGGGAAGGAATTCGCGGTCCAGCGCGAGCATCGGGCCGCGGAAGATGAGGTCGGGCCATTCTCGGTATGGGCCGGAGAATGCCTCGTGGAGATGATTCACCTTCGAACTCAGGGGCGTGACCACAATGCCGGCCACGGACGTGTCCTGAGCCTCTGCCTTGTCGGTCATGGCAGCGAAATCACTGCGCCGCACCGGCAGCCAGACAGAGCGGACATCCGCATACCAGGCCACAAACCACGGTGCATCGGAGAAGATCATCTCATTGGGCTCAGTCAGTCGGCGCACGAGGGACACTCGGTCCGGCACATAGGGCGGCCAATGCGGGTAGAGGCGCCCTCGCAGCGTGAGGCCGAGTTTCACCTGAGCAGGCAGCTCGGCGGCCATCGGGATCGCAGAGACTGCTATGGCGATGACTCCGAAGCCCAGCCGTGCCCAGAAACTCACCGCATTGCTGCCCTGAAGTCGCGACCACAAAACCGCGAGCATGGCCGTGCCAAAGATGCTCATCGCCGGTGCGAGCACGATATACAGCGCCTGATCATCTGCCGTCTCGTCCGGCAATCCTAGGAACCCCATGCCCAGGGCGACCGCACCCAACATGATGGCCAGTCCGTGACAACTGCGCGCAGACTCACGACGGCGAAAGCGATGCAGCAATGCGGCAAAGAAAGCTGCTGCGGGCAAGATCAACCCCAAGTGGGCAAAGCCTTGGGAGAGCTGATCCCGCCAGTTCACGGAGATTTTGCGCAGTAGGTCATCCACCGCCACGGGCTGCGTGGTGATGGAGAAATCACGCTGGAGCTGCGTGGGTTCGATGGAGAGCAGGTGGGACTGAAACAGGGTCTTCGCACCACCGAGCGCATCTCCACACTCACGCGTCAACCACCAGCCCCAGGCTCCATAGGCCGCTACGGGCAGCACAGCCATGATCACCACGGCCACACGTTTACCATGCAGGGTAAAGGCCGACGCCACCAGCAGTCCCGCCACCAGCCACAGAGCCATCCAATGCGTCAGCAGCATCAGCGCCGCCAGCAGCCCGATGAGCAATGCCTGGAATATGATCCCCTGCCCGTCCTGCAATCGAATCTGCGCCGCCGCGAGGATCCGGAACGTCAGCGCAAATAGCGGCAGCAACAGGGCGACTGGACTGCCGCTCACTGCAAGCTGCCAAAGAGGTTCGCACACGAGCAGACTGAGTACGGCAAAGCCAGCCACAGTGTCATCAAAGAGTCTCCGCGCCGCGCCATGAGTCCACACCAGCGTCAGCAGCAGACAGGTCACACCGAGGCAGGCGATCACGCGATCCAGCAGATAAATGGAGCCTCCTTTTGCCGGATCGAAGAGATAATGCCGCTCCAGCAGCTTGAAAATCGGTGCCAGGATCAGCGGCTGCAACGGCGGCTGGGTGATCTCAGGCATTGCCTCAAGCGACACCGTTTTTCCCGAGGCTTCCATGCGAGCCCAGGCATAGGGGCGGATCACTTTCGTCGTGTAGCCATGACCTCGCGCTACCTCACGAGCGAGCTGAGCTTGTTCCATGCCCGTCGCACTGCTGAGTCCACGAAAGGTAACGAACACATGCAGCAGAGCCAGCACGATGGCCGCCCCATACACGACCACTCGAAGCAGTGGATGGCTGGTGACTTGGGAGGGCGGGTTGGACATGCGGGAGATGATTTGCGCCAGCTTGCCGTGGTTTTCAAACGTTGGAAAGCTTCGTGTCGTGCCAGCACGGTTGCGACTCACGGCATCCCAGCCATACTACGACGCTCATGTCCGCCTCCACCCCTCTTGATCTCACCCTCCTCGGCCGCTCCGAGCACAAACTGCCGCCCTCGCCCGATGAAGCGGTGCTGGAGACCTTCCCGAACCGCACGCCGGGCCGGAACTACACCATCCACCTCAGCCAGCCGGACTTTGGCTCGCTCTGCCCCGTCACCGGCCAGCCCGATGCCGCCCACATCGAGATCCTCTACATCCCGGACGCCCTTTGCGTGGAGACGAAGTCGCTGAAGTTCTACCTCGCCAGCTATCGCAACCACGCCTCGTTCAACGAAGCCATCGTCAACCGTATCCTCGACGACTTGGTGAAAGCCTGCGCGCCGAAGCAAGCCATCGTCCGTGGTCGCTTCGCGCCGCGTGGCGGCATCCAGCTCACCTGCGAGGCCCGCTTTCCGAACTTCGAGGGCACGCTCGAGTGGGAAAAGAAATAAGGCACCACGCATGAAAACCCTCGTACTCCTCAGCGGCGGCATGGACTCCACCGTCGCCCTTTATCAGGCTCGGCAGGAGCACGAGGTCGTGGGCGCGGTGAGCTTTGACTACGGCTCCAAACACAACGCCAGCGAGATCGCCATGGCGCGCTGGCATTGCCAGCAGTTCGGGCTTCGGCACGATGTCGTCGCGCTGCCTTTCGTGAACGAACTCTTCGCCTCCGACCTTCTGCAAAGCGGCGGTGACATCCCCGAAGGTCACTACGCCGATGAAAACATGAAGCGCACCGTGGTGCCGTTTCGCAATGGCATCATGCTCGCCATCGCCTGCGGCATCGCCGAGTCACGAGAAGCCGAGGCGCTCGTCATTGCCGCCCATGCGGGCGACCACGCCATCTACCCCGACTGCCGCGAGCCCTTCATGCAGGCCATGGCCGCTTCAATGCGCGAGGGCACCTACGCCCGCATCGAGCTGCTGCGTCCCTTCATCAGCATGGATAAATCAGGCATCGCACGGCTCGGCCACGACCTCGGCATCGACTTCGCCCGCACCTGGAGCTGCTACAAAGGAGGTGCCATCCACTGCGGCTGTTGCGGCACCTGCGTGGAGCGGCGGGAGGCATTCATGCTCGCCGGTCTCGAGGATCCCACCGAGTATGCGTTGCAAGGCGCGCTGCCATCGGCATAGCCACAGCCCTCCATGATCAGCATCCTCGAAGCCACCCCCGGCGCCACCGGCCCCTCGCTCGCCGACCGGATGCATCTGGCCTTTTCCCAGGATGGAAAACTCGCCGAATCACCTCAGTTCGAGTTCCGCCCGCAGCAGCAGCAGATGGCGCAGCTTGTCGGCGATGCCCTGGAAAAGAACCGCGCTCTCATTTGCGAAGCCGCCACCGGCGTCGGCAAGTCCCTCGCCTACCTCATCCCCGCCGCCACCTTTGCCATCGAGCAGAAGCGAAAGGCCATCATCTGCACCCACACGATCAATCTTCAGGAGCAGCTCATTCACAAAGACATCCCCATCGTCAAAAAGATCGTCGGGGACTTCCACGCCGAGCTGCTTAAAGGCCGGAACAACTACCTCTGCCCCACGCGCCTGAAGCATGCCTTTTCGCAGACCGGTGATCTCTTCAGCAGCAGCGAGGCCGCCGAGCTTCAGCTCATCGAGGACTGGCATCGCGAGAATCCCACCGCAACGCTGAGCGAGATGGACTTCACCCCCGGCGCGCGCCTTTGGTCCATGATCCGCAGCGAGCCGCACGCCTGCACCCCGCGCCGATGCCCGCCTGGCAGCGGCTGTGTTTACCAGGATGTCCGCCGCCGCATGGCCGCCGCTGACGTGCTCGTGCTGAACCACACGCTCTTCTTCACTCTGCTGGCCTCCGCCGATGAAATCCTCACAGAGGACGCCAACTTCATCTTCCCGCGCGACTTCGTCATCATCGACGAAGCCCACACCATCGAGAACATCGCCGCGCAGGCCTTCGGCATCCATGTGAACGAATCCAGCGTCCGCTTCGAACTTGGCCGCCTCTACAATCCGAAGACGCGCAAAGGCTTCTTCCAGAGCGTCGGTGACAGCGATGCCATCCGCGAAGTCACCCAAAGCATTGGAGCTGCGGAGACGTTCTTCCGCGAAGCCGAAGCCCGCTGTAAATTCAGCGGCCCGTATGGAAAAGAGTTCCGCATTCGCGAAGCCGGCCTCACCGAAAACACACTCGCTCTGCCGCTGCAACGCGTCGCCAACTATGCCATCAAAGCAGGCGATGCCGCGAAGAGCGAAGGCCAGAAACTCGAGCTGCACGACATCGCCAAACGCCTCACCGCGCTACGCACCGACCTCTCCGCCTTCCTCGATCAAACCGAAGACGGCCATGTCTATTGGGCCGAGCGTGGCACTGGTGACACGCGCAATCTCTCCCTGCACAGCGCGCCCATCGACGTGGCACCAAAGCTCGAAGAGATCTTCTTCTCCGGCGGCAAAGCCTGCGTCTTCACCAGCGCCACCCTCGGCATCGGCGATGACACGCAGCTCAACTACTTCCGCAATCGCGTCGGCGCTCAAAAGGCCCGCGCATCCTGCATCGAGAGCCCCTTTGATTTCAAAAAGCAGATGCGGCTCTACCTCGTGAAGAAGATGCCCGAGCCCAAGGAAGCCAGCTATCCCGACGCGCTTCAGGAGAAGATCGAGCACTTCCTCGAACTCTCCCAGGGCCGCGCTTTCGTGCTCTTCACGAGCTACTCCCAGCTTACCGCCATGGCGGACCGGCTCGAAGACTTCTGCGATGACCACGGCTGGCGTTTGCTCGCCCAAGGTCGTGGGATGCCACGCCATCAGATGCTCGCCGAGTTCAAAAAAGACGTACACAGTATCTTGTTCGGCACCGACAGCTTCTGGACTGGTGTAGATGTCCCCGGCGAAGCCCTGAGCAACGTCATCATCACCCGCCTCCCCTTTGCCGTGCCCGACCATCCCGTAGTCGCGAGCCGACTGGAGCATCTCGAAGAGCAGGGCCGGAACAGTTTTAGCGAATACAGCGTCCCCGAAGCCATTCTCAAACTGCGCCAGGGCGTCGGCCGCCTCATTCGCACGCAGAAGGACAAAGGCATCATCGCCATCCTCGATCCCCGCATCATCTCAAAGCCCTACGGCCGCGCCTTCATGGCCAGCCTGCCAGATTGCCCGGTGGAGATCATCGGGTAGTGAATGATGAGTTTCAAGGCTCGGTGATCCAGTCGAGATTGAAGCGGGCGCATTGGATGTCGTTCTTGGTTTCCCAAAGGCAGAGCACGGTGCCATCCGGCAGCACGGTGAGGTCGGAGTAGGCGCTGGGGCCTGCGTCGAGTGTTTTGCTCACCGGCCAGGTCTTGCCGTCGTCGCGGCTGAGTTTGATGCTGAGGTTTTCGCGTTTGCCACGGCCTGCGGGCGTTTCTTTGCCGTCTGCGTCGAGCTTCAGCGTGTGTGGGTTGGAATAGATCAGCGTGCCGGGCTTCGCAGGATGGGCGGTGATGCTCGCCATGCAGATCGGCTCCCAGAGCTGGTCGTGAAACGCGGGCTTGCCCCAGCCGGTGGCTCCGTTTGGGCTGAGGGTGATGATTTTGCGATTCGGCTTCGAGACACTGCGCGTGACGAGCATCACGCGACCATCGGAGAGTTCGGCGAGCATGGTTTCATTCGGATTGCCGAACTCGCCTTCGTTTGGCACCGCCAAGTCGCCTGCGAGCCAGGTCTTGCCGTGATCGTCGCTGTAGATCGTGGCCGCAGCGGAAGGCCCATGATCGCCCTCCTTGCCATACGCGAGCCAGATGGGAACCACGAGGCGACCGCTCTTGACCTGAATGCCATGCCCTGGGCCCGTGGCGATCACCTTCCAGTCGTAGTGCTTCCGAAACGGCTCAAACGTCGCCGTGACATCCACCGGCGTGCTCCAGGTGAGTCCGTCATCCGTGCTGCGCATGGCATAGGAGCGGGCGTAATTGATGCAGTAGAGGAACTCGATGGCTCCCGTGTCGCGATCCACGATGGCGACGGGATTGTTCACCGTCTGCTCCTTCTCGCCGCCATCCTTTTTCTTGTGCGGATTGCCTTCCAGGCGAGTCCCGTGATGCGCGATGTGCTTTCCTGCCTCCCACGTCTTTCCACCATCCGTGGAGCGGCGCAGGTGGATCTCGATTTCGCCCCAGTCGGAGCTGCTATTTCGCCGAGCTTCCGCGTAAGCCAACACGGTGCCCTTTTGCGTCACCACGATGCCCGGAATGCGGTAGCGGGCGATGCCGTTCGTGTTGGCAGGGAAGACAGCAGACTTTTCGAGCAGTGGCTCGGCGCTGGCGATGGTGGCAACGAGAAGGAGCAAGAGGGAGCGGATCATGGTTGGAGCTTTGGCAGGGTTTGGAGCTTGGCGGTGAGTTCGCTGACCACATCGGCGTGTTCGGTAGCGATGTTGCGGAGTTCTTCAGGGTCAGCGTTTTGGTCGTAGAGTTCGGTGTGGCCGTCACTCCAGAGAGTGAAGCGCCAGCGCTCGGTGCGCACACTTTGACCGTAGAGTTTCGGTGTGCGGGTGACGAGCGTGAAGGCGCTGTCTTTGATGCTCGCCTCCGGCTTGATCAAAAGAGGCCTCAAACTCGCTCCAGCAGCGGCGTGCGGCATTTTCAGGCCGCAAAGGTCGGTGAGGGTGGGATAGACATCGACAAACTCGGCGAGCGAACGCGTCGTCTGGCCGCCTTTCATGCCTGGCGCGGCGATGATGAGCGGTGCGCGGCAACTGCGCTCAAAAAGCGTGTTTTTGTTCCACCAACTGCGCTCTCCGGTGTGGTAGCCGTGATCACCGACGAAGACGATGATCGTTTTGTCCCAGAGCTTGTGCTTGTCGAGCGCATCAAGCACGCGACCGAGCTGCGCATCCATGAAGCTCGTGCCCGCACAGTAGGCGCGGAGCAGCTCACGCCACTCGACATCCGTGAATTTGGCAAAGGCCTCGCCGTAGGCTCCGAAGCCCACGCTGTCTTTGCGCACGGCCTTCATGCCTGCAGGATCACGCCACGGTTTGATCGACTCGATCGGATACAAATCGAAATACTTCTTCGGCGCGATGAAGGGATCATG
>JBILPY010000740.1:0-2600 GCA_044373575.1 Prosthecobacter sp.
CGCTCCAAGGCACGCCCAAGGCAGGAGGTATCGCCTTCGGCAGCCTCGTTGATCATTCGATCGGCTGCGATGGCCTCATCGACGACGCCCGCATCTCACGCGGCGTCATGAAGCCGCGCAAAGGCGACTCCCCACGCCTGCGCATGGACAACACCCTCGGCCTCTGGGACTTCGACGACCTCCACGCGCTCCTTCCACCGCCCGCGCCCACACCCGCCGAGTTCAAGCCCGACCTCCCACCGCTCAACAAAGACGACAACCAGCACTGGCAGGAGTTCGTGAACCGCGAGCGCACCTTCGACTTCTATGGCAAGCAGGCCTTGAAGTTCATGAATCAAACGCTGCCCGAACTCATACCCGCCTTCCCCGGCATGGACGGCGGTCAGCAAGGCCACTGGGGCAATCAAAACGACCAAGTGACCTGGAAAGACGGCCGCTTCGCCGCCAGCGATCTCGGCAGTGTGTTCAGCACGGTTTTCAAAGGTGGTGGGCTGACGATCCCGAAAGCGGTGTGTGTGCGAAGCGGGGACAAATCTTATGTTTTCGATCCAGAAACATTAACTTTCCCACTGGATTGGGAAGGAGGTTTCGTGAAGCTCAACGACAACCGCCACGGTTTCATGGGAGGAGGCATGATGGAAGGTAAAGTAACCAAAAGGGATACAGCCAAGCATGAAGGTGTTTACCATGGCTTCTATCGTTTCGGGAAAGAGGTGGCGTTCTACTATTCTCTCAAAGGCTATAGTGAACAAAAACTACCGGCTTATGCAAAAGGCGGTCCCGCTCAATGGCCGCAGTGGATCGAAACCAAAGGCGAACTCGGCACGCAGACGCCCTTCGCCACGGATCGCATCACGATCCCGTTCGAGAATCCGTATGGCACGCTGTTCTTCATCACCGCGCATGATTTCTTCAGCGATGGCACCGCGGCCATCGCCACGATGACGGGCGAGGTCTGGCTGGTGAAGGGCATTGACGAGAAGCTGGAGAAAGTTCGCTGGAAACGCTTCGCCACGGGCCTGCATCAGCCGCTGGGCATGAAGGTCGTGAAGGACAAGCTCTACGTCCTTGGCCGCGATCAGATCACCTGCTTGCACGATCTGAACGGCGATGATGAAGCCGATTTCTACGAGTGCGTCACGAACGCGATGACCACTTCTCCCGGTGGGCATGATTTCATCATCGGGCTGGAAACCGATACGCAAGGCCGCTGGTATTTCGCCTCCGGAAATCAAGGCGTGTGCCGCATCACGGGCCGCGATCAACTCGACGTTCTCGCCACCGGCTTCCGCAATCCAAACGGCCTCGGCATCTCGCCGGATGGCCGTTTCATCACCACGAGTGTCCAGGAAGGCGATTGGACGCCCGCGACGAGCCTCTGCCAGATCGAACTCGGCAAAAACGAAGGCGCGCACTTCGGCGCAGGCGGCCCGAAGAACAACCAACCACCGGAACCCGTCCTGATGTACATGCCGCGTGGCGAGGACAACAGCGCCAGCAGCCAGGCCTTCATCTCCGGCGAGAAGTGGGCCTCGCTGAAAGGCGATGGCAATCTGATCCACCTCTCCTCCGGCGGGGGCATCGCATGGCTCGTCATGCGACAAAACGTGAAAGGCCGTTGGCAGGGTGCAGCGGTGCGCATCAGCGGCAATTTCGACTCCGGCCCGCAAGCCGCGCGCTTCAATCCGAACGACGGTCATCTCTATGTGAACGGCATGCAGGGCTGGGGCAGCTACACGCCCAAGGACGGCTGCTTCCAACGCGTGCGCTTCACTGGCGGCGACAAACCGGTGCCGGTGGCGTTTGAGGCTCGCGACAACGGTGTGCTCCTCCGCTTCAACCAACCCGTGAAGGACGCCGATGCCGCGACGTGCTTCGCGCAATGCTGGAACTACAAATACGGGCCGCAATACGGCTCGCCGGAGTATTCCGTGAAGTATGCCGACACGCCCGGCCATGATCCACTCGAAGTGCGCAGCGTGCAGAAGCTCGATGGCGGCAAGACGCTCTTTCTCGAGATCCCCCAAATCGTCACCGCGAGCCAGATCCACCTCCGCGTCAGCACCGGGCACGACATCTTCCTCACCGCACATGCCTTGGCCGAACCCTTCACCGACTTCCCCGGCTACGCCAAGATCGCGAAAACGAACCATGCCGCCCAAATCGGACTCACTGCACCGACTCCGAGCAAACCCAACCCGTGGGCCAAAGGCGAAGGCGGCCGCGAACTCATCATCGAAGCCGCTTTGGGCCTCCAATACGTCCAGAAGCAGCTCACCGCCAAAGCGGGCGAAAAACTCACCATCGTCTTCAAGAACCCCGACGTCGTGCCACACAACTGGCTGCTCGCCAAACCCGGCTCGCTGCAAAAGCTGGGCGACAAGTGCAATCTCATGATCACCGACCCACAAGGCCTCGCCAAACACTACGTCCCCGACAGCGACGACGTCATCGCCTACACCGACATGACGAATCCGAAGGGCGAATTCGTCATCCACCTCACCGCCCCAAAAGAAAAAGGCGACTACCCCTACCTCTGCACCTTCCCCGGCCACTGGATGGTCATGAACGGCGTGCTGAAGGTAGAGTAGCGGCATGTC
>JBILPY010000739.1:0-2600 GCA_044373575.1 Prosthecobacter sp.
AAGTGCACATAGCGTGCCATTCACCAGAGACGAGACTTGTCGGCGCAGCCGTTTCGTGGCTTCATGGCGCTAGTCCGCATGATTTCCAGGTTCACCCTCCTCCTACTGCTCGTCTCCCTGGCCCTTCTTCCGGCCTGTAAAAAAGTATCCACACCCGAGACCACAAGCCCGAAACTCATTCTGCTGCTTTCGGCCAACGCACAGCACCCTTACGAGGCGGCACAGACACAGATGCTCATGCGCTACGCCCTGAATCGAGGGGAGTTTAATCTCAAAACTTTCGATGCTGCTGGCAGCATGGGCAAACAGGTTCGGCAACTGACAGAAGCACTGTCTCTGAAACCTTATGCCATTATCATCACTCCCATTGATGCGGGTTCCATCGCCGAGGAGGTCACGAAAGCAGTAAAGGATGGCATAGTCGTCATCGGACTGAGTGAAAGCGCCACCACCCTGCCCTGCTCCAGCGCACTTTTAGTGGATCAACGACAGTTGGGACGGCTCGCGGGTGAAGTTGTCGTGCGTGCTCTCACTCGAAAAGCTCAGGAAGAAGCCAAAAGCGAGATCGTCGGGCGCATTGTCGAACTGCGCGGGGATGATAGCAGCCCGCAGAGCGCCGCCCGCCACGAAGGTTTCATGGAGGAACTTGGCAAAGCTCCAGGACTCGTCCTCGTTCACGACGCCCCCGGCCAGTGGACACGTCAGGGAGGCAAGGACCGCACCGTCGAGGCAATGCGCCTCCAGAGCCGATTCGATGCGCTCTATGCCCACAACGACTCCATGGCCTTGGGAGCCTCCGCCGCACTTGGAACTCAACGCCAGGAGGTGCTGATCATTGGCACCGATGGCGGACTCTCGCTCGTGAATGGCGGGGAAATTGACGCGTCGATCTATCAGCCATTACTCGTGGATCAGGCTTGGCAGATCATCCTTCGTCGGACGGAGGATTCCACCTTTACCCCGAAGCCGAACTACAGGATCGCCCCCTTGGCGATCACACCAAAGACGGTCGATGATCTGCGCCGCAGCGGACCTCCGCCGCTGCCAGCACTTTAAATCAGGCGCTCTTTTTCTTTGCAGGAGCCTTTTTAGCAGCAGCCTTCTTGGTGACTGTTTTCTTGGCAGCAACCTTCTTCGCGGCCACCTTTTTCCTCGCGGCCTTCTTCACCGCCTTCACTGGCGCAGGAGCTTCAGGCTCCCAAGGCACCACCGGCGCATCGCCCCAAAGTTCTTCCAAGGAGTAGTATTCACGTTTTTCCTCAGACAGCACATGCACGAGCACGTTGGGGAAATTCACGATGACCCACTGGCTGTCGAAGGAGCCGTCCACAATCAGCGGCTTCATGCCATGATTCTCGCGCATCTGGACCACGACCTCATCACGCACAGCACGAAGCTGCGGTGAGGATCCTACAGAGCAGATGACAAAGAAATCCGTAACGGGAGAAAGGCCGCGTAGATCCAGCAGCACGATGTTCTCGGCTTTTTTATCATCGGCATACTTGGCGCACAATTGCGCGGTTTCGAGGGCGTCCATGAGTGATTGGTAAGGTATAGCCCGACTCAGAACCCACTTTCGCCCTCAAAGCAAGCCTGCATCGAGAAAGCACGCATGATCTAGGCTCAGCGGATGCGCCCCCAGTGCGATGTGATCGGCCAGTAGCAGAGAAGAGCCGGACCGACCAGATTGCGCTCAGGCACCGTGCCCCAGACACGGGAGTCGCTGCTGTTGTAGCTGTTATCGCCCATGGCAAAGTAGTCCTCGGCGTGCAGATTGATCTTGTTGATCATGCCACCGACGTTTTCAGCGAAGCCATAGCCGCGGTAGCCGTTCACTGGCTCGTCCCGCGTACCTTGCATGACCTTTTTGAAGCCTTGCTCCTCGGCTTCCTTGCCGTTGATGAAAAGCTTGGGCGACTGCACGTCCAGGAGATCCCCCGGAAGACCGGCGAGGCGCTTGATGTAATGCTGCGAGCCTTGCTCGGCGGGCACGTTGATGCCGCGAATGTGTTTCGTCGTGAAAACAAACACCTCACCACGCGTCGGCGTGCGGAAGTTGTAACTGACTTTGTCCACGAGGACGTGATCGCCATTGTGTACCACGCCACGAGCGAGCAATTGCCCCTCTTTGACTGGCAGGCCTCCAGGCAGTTCACGACCATAGCGCCGGTCAGGCGTGTCTCGCCCGGTTTGGATTGGGGCGGCATTCAGATGTTCAATGAGTTGGAGTTCATTGAGCAGCTGTGTCTTCGGGGATTTGATCGTGATCGTATGCCCGTCCTCGAAGTGCAGCTTACAATACGGCATGAAGATCAGGAAGCGATGCTCCGTCAGCGGTTCCCTGCCACGCAGATTCCCTGTATGATCCGACACGACATTGATGTGCCGCGTGCTGGAGAAAATGGAACCCACCCAGCCGACGATGCCAGGTGATGGATCTTCCGCCGTGGCCTCAGCCGTGATGCCATTCAGCGTCGGCTGCATGGATCCGGTTGGGATCTGGAAGGGCTGGGCAATGTAGGCGCGGATGCCGAGGGCGATGACGATGGCCACGAAGATGACCTCCACATTGTCGGCGATTTCACTCGGCGCAGCTTCGG
>JBILPY010000738.1:0-2600 GCA_044373575.1 Prosthecobacter sp.
ATCGCTGGCGGTGCAGTCGGGAGCGATGACGGAACAGGCGATCCTTTCCGTCAGTCCGAGTCCAGTTTCTGGCGAAAGGATGTGCGAATACCGCCTGCCCGCGACCTCCGTGAATTGATACAAGTCTCCTGAAGTCGAGACGCAGCGGTTGGCCAGCCGGATCTGCTTCTCCTGCTTTGAGTCCGTCCGCAGTGTGATCTCCCACCCGCTTTCTCCCGGAGGTGGATCACCCACCGCCGTGTCACCTCCAGCGATCACCACCGCACGCGTGATCCCGTGCTTCTTTAAAACACGCAGGCACTCATCTGCCGCGTAGCCTTTGGCAATGCCGCCCAGGTCAAGCAGCGTGCCCGGCACGAGGGAGACGCTGGAGGCATCGGCATGAAGAGTGACCCGCCGCCAGTCGGTGGCCTCGATCGCTTTGGCGAGTCGTTCAGCCGGTGGGAGCTTGCCGTGCCGTTTGGCCCGACGCCAAAGCTGCGAAAGATGCCCGCAGGTCGGGTCAAAGGCTCCCTGCGTCTGCTCGGCCAGCTTCACAGCACGGGTGAGAATGTCGAACATCTCAGCACTCACCTTCATGGGATACTTCGCCTCCGGGGCGCAGAGCCGCATCAGTTCGCTCGTCGGATCATAGTCCGTGAAAAGCGCGTTCAGTTTGGCAATGCGCAGGAAGCAGGCCTCTGTGGCTTTTTCAGCCGTGGCTTTGTCCTCCGCATAGCAGGCGATGCGGAAGGTGGTGGCCATGGCGGGCCCTGAGAAATCATATCGCACCAGCTCAGCCTGTGTCGCAGTCAGGCTCAGCAGAAGTGTGGCGGCATAGGCCAGGGCTTTCATGGGTATAAAAAAGAGCGGGGACTTGCATCCCCGCTCTGATTCAAAACGCTCGGCGATTACTCCTTCGACACGCCGTTGTTCCAGGCGGCAAACATTTCCTCCACCGTCGGAATCTCCAAAGTGCGGACGACGCGGAAGCCGAGCCAGGTCGCATCTGTCAGATACCAGATGCTCTTCGGAAGCTGCGGGTCCTGCTGCTTCCAGCCGGGCTCGGAGGGATTGCGTGCTGCACTGCGGAGCATGTCAGGGTCGGCATCGTAGTGACCACCACGAGCCGTGTGCGGGTACGGCGTCTTGGACTTGATCCAGGCATTGCCAATCTGGCCGGTGGCGGCATCCGCAGCCCAGTTCTTGTAGGTGTCAGCGCTGTGCTGGTCGAGCGTCCATTCGCAGACATTGCCCAGGATGTCGTAGAAGCCCCATGGGTTCGGCTTCTTCTTGCCGATGAGGCTGTATTGGAAGTTCGGCGCGTTGTCGAAATACCAGGCGTAGTCTTTGAGTTGCGCGACATCGTCGCCAAAGAAGTAGGCCGTCTTCGTGCCGGCACGGGCGGCGTATTCCCACTCCGCCTCAGTCGGCAGGCGGTAGAAATGACCCGTCTGGGCGCTGAGCCACTGGCAGTACTTATTCGCCGCGTGCTGCGTCATGCAGATCGCTGGGAAGCCATTGCGGCCCATGCCGAAGTCCATCGGCTGGTAGGGGGGCGTGGGCTGGGAGATCAGATCTTCGGGCTTGTCCGTGGCGGCCCAGACTTTGCGGCTGCCGTCCTTGTTACGGCCTTCGCTGGTGAGCTGGAAGGGCTCGTATTCATCCCAGGTGATTTCGTATTTACCCATCCAGAAAGGCTTGATCTGTTTCTTCACCTGCGGGCCTTCGTCGTCGCCACGATCCGCTTCAGAGTCAGGGCTGCCCATCAGGAACTCGCCACCTTTGACGGCGATCATCGAGTACGGCGCACCGGTCTTCGGCACCTTAGTGTCGTAGCTCTTCATGTCGGCCTCCGCCTTTTCCTTCGAGGTCTGCACGATGAACGCGTGGATCTTCTTCACGAGTTCCAGCGTGTCGGGATTGTTCGTCGGAGCCGCGCCTTTTTCCTTGGCGGTCAGCTTCACGGCGTCGGGCCACACCGCCCCCTGCTCGATCCAGCCTTTCAGCATGGCGATCTCTTCCTTCTTCAAAGGGCCGCCGCTCTTCTTCGGCGGCATGAGATCGTCTTCGTCTTCTGCCAGAGTCGTCAGGTGATAGATCGCGCTCTTCTTCAGATCAAAGGCCACGATGTTCGGCGCGCTCTCACCGGTTTCAAAAGCCTGCTTCTTCGTGCTCAGAATCCACTCACCCTTGTCCTTCTCCGGGTTGTGGCAGCTCACGCAGTTCTGCTCCAGGATCGGCTGGATGTGCTTCACGAAGTCGATGCGCGGCTTCACCTCCAACGTCACACCGGCAGGCCACTCGGCCCCTTGTTCGATCCAGCCCTTGATCACGGCGATCTGGGACTTGTCCAGCAGGCCTTCCTTTTCAGGCGGCATCACCATGTCATCGTCATGCGGCAGGAGGAGCGTCGTGTAGATGGCGCTCTTCTTGAGGTCGCCCGCCGTCAGACCTGGGCCGTTCTCGTTGCCCTTGATCATGTCTTCCTTCGTGTGCAGGCGGAAGTCACCTTTATCCTTCTCCGCGCCGTGGCAGTGAGTACAGGCGGCTTCGAGAATGGGCTTCACCTGGGTGTTGAAGTCCACTTTGTCAGCGGCCGCAGCCGGGAAGGCCAGAGC
>JBILPY010000741.1:0-2599 GCA_044373575.1 Prosthecobacter sp.
GCCGTCATCGTGATGAATGGAGCCACGCTGGCGGGCAGTGGCCGAATCGCTCCGGCGACAGATGCCTCAGTGATGGTCTGTGGCACTCTGGGTGTGGGCGAATCTGACAGCATCGCCTCGCTGCTCAGCATCGCCATCAGCGGCTCTGGCGCTTTAATCCTGGATGGCGGCAGCACCTTGGAGCTGAACCTGTTCAGCGGCTACGGACTGGGTGACAACAGCTCCAATGCCAGCAGTGCCGACGTGCTGAGCGTGGGCGGCACTTTGCAGATCAATCCAGGTGCCGTCTTTCGTGTAACTGCCGCCAGCTTCACCGGCTATGCCAGCGGAGATCAGTGGAAGCTGATCGACTGGACGACTCTCAGCGGCACAGCGAGCGGCACCTTCACCACGTTTGATCTGCCCACCCTGGATGCTGGCCTGATTTGGAACACCTCCATGCTCTACACGCTCGGCACGGTCAGCATCGTGCCGGAGCCCAGCCGTTCTTGTTTGCTGCTCCTGGGTCTGGCTGCCGCATGGCTGCGGCGGAGACGCTGAATCACGCGCCCAGCACCTTTTTCCGCACGATGTCGGTGACGAGTTTGGGGTTGGCTTTGCCCTGGCTGGCTTTCATGGCCTGGCCGGTAAACCAGTTCATGGCTTTGTCGTTGCCGCCTTTGACCTCGGCGACTTTGTCGGGATTCGCGGCGAGGATCTGCTCGACGATAGCCTCCAGCGCTCCGGTGTCGCTCACTTGCTCGAAACCTTTGGCTTTGATGATCTCGGCGGCGCTTCCGCCATTGGCGAACATCTCGGCGAAGACTTCTTTGGCTTGGTTGTTGGAGATCTTGCCGTCCTCCACGAAGGCGACGAGCGCACTCAGTGCCTCGGGCTTCACGGGGCAGGCGGTGAGGCCGCCTTCGCTGTCTTTGAGGATGCCGAGGAGGTCGTTGATGACCCAGTTGGCGAGCTTTTTGGCGGGAACTTTCGTGTCAGCGGCGACGGCTGCTTCGTAGTAGGCGGCGAGTTCTTTTTCACTCGCGAGCACGCCGGCATCGTAGGCGCTGCAGCCGTAGTCTTTTTCAAAGCGGTCGCGCTTTTCGTGCGGCAGCTCGGGGACCTGCGGTCTCATGCGGGCGACGAGGCTTTCGGTGCGCAGCGGGATGAGGTCGGGGTCGGGGAGGTAGCGGTAGTCGTGCGCGTCTTCCTTCGTGCGCATGAGGGTGGTTTCACCGCGGTCATCGTCCCAGCGACGTGTGCTTTGGATGAGCTTTTCACCGCGATTCAGGGCCTCGGTCTGGCGCTCGGTCTCATACTTGATGGCGCGGCGCACGGCGGACATGGAGTTCAGGTTTTTGAGCTCAATCTTTGCGCCGAGTTCCGTCTGGCCTTCGGGGCGCAGGCTGATGTTCACGTCGCAGCGGAGGTTGCCTTTTTCCATGTCGGCATCGCTGACGCCGCCGTAGATGAGGATTTGCCGCAGGCTGGTGAGATAGGCAAAGGCCTCCTCGGCGCTGTCGATGTCGGGATCGCTAACGATCTCCATCAGAGGCGTGCCAGCGCGGTTGAAGTCGATGGTGGTGAACTTGTCGTGGTGGGTGCTCTTCGCCACGTCCTCTTCCAAATGAATGCGCGTGAGCTTCACGACCTTGCCCGGTTTGGCGATGCTTTTTTGCGCGTCTTTCGGGTAGGCCAGATCATAGAGCGGCACGCCGCCGCCGACGCAGAGCGGCAGGTCGAACTGCGTGATCTGGTAGTTCTTTGGCATGTCCGGGTAGAAGTAGTTTTTGCGGTCCCACTTCACGATGGGCGGCGTCACGCAGCCGAGCATCATGCCGGTGAGGATGGTCTTCTCGATGGCGCCCTCATTGAGGACCGGCAGCGCGCCCGGGAGGCCGAGGCAGGTGGGGCAGGTGAGGGTGTTCGGCTCTGCGCCAAACTCCACCGGGCAGGCGCAGAACATCTTGCTCTGCGTGGTAAGCTGCGCGTGGACTTCGAGGCCGATGGTGACGATGTACTTGGGCATGACGGGCGGCGATAGTGGAATCCCTTCGCCCCGATGGCAAGCGGGCATCAACCGAGAACGGATGAGCGTGCGTGCCGATCATTCAGCCATTTGGCGGCTGGCTGCCATCCATTACTCTCGCTCGACTTGGGAAATACGCCTGGGGTATTGACCCCATGGACATTAAAAGCTCGGCAGGGGTAGGAGTCATGGACAGCAACCCGAACACCCTATGACCAACCTATGAATGCCATCCTTCCACTCAAGTCTTTGCAGGCCTCAATCAGGTCAATCCCCTGGTGCCTCATTCTTACGGTCGCAGCGCTCAGTCAGCACCAACTCTCAGGTAGTGAAGCTCCAGTCAACTTGGGACAGGCTTTCGACTTCGGCGTTCTAGCAGGTTCCGGGATTACGAACACGGGGCCCACAACCATCATCGGAAACGTGGGAACCTTGCCGACATCCACCATCACGGGCTTTGGCACGGTAACACTGACTGGGGTCAATCATGCAGGAGACGCCACCACATTTGCGGGGAAAAGCGATCTACTCACCGCTTACAATGACGCCGCAGGCCGGCTGCCGACGATCAGCTATGCGCCGATTTTTGAT
>JBILPY010000783.1:0-8502 GCA_044373575.1 Prosthecobacter sp.
ACTGAGCCGGTCAAAGTCGTCGATGACCGACTTGAGTCCTGTCAGGGAACCGACGGCCGCAGCGAGCTGGCCGAAGCCGCCCACCACATCGGCACTCATCGCCTTGCCCAGAGTACTGCGGGCACGAGTGGCAAAGCCTGACAGAATGCCCTGAGCTTTTGCAGCCCCGGCCTGCAGATCGGTGTTATCCCAGCCAAGTTCGACTTTTGGTGCTGCCATTGCAGACGGCGCTCGATGTCAAAGAAACCTGTCCCGAACGCCATTCCACCAACGGCCCGTTTCCGACAACCTGCGGTCAGGCCACAGCATCGACTCTCCTTCCATCAGCCGGAGCGCATGGACATAAGCACGTCCTCGGGAGAGCGGCAGTTGCCAGCGAATGAAATCTTCGGTCCAGCCCGTGCCGCGCGCAATCACTGCCACGTATTGCGCCTCCGACACGGGCAGGGCTAGTTTCCCAAGTCGCCTCGCTCGGAAGGTTCAGGCACGGCCTTGTTGATGCCGGCCTCATTGAAAATCTGGAGGGCGAGATTCACGGCTGCCACATGCTTCGCTCGCGGCACATTCACGTCACCCCAAGCCTCGATAGTTTCCAGGAACAGAGGCAGATCGGCACGCACCATCCGCCAGTCGGCAGGCTCGTGACTGCACAACCAAAGGATCTTGATCGCGTCCGCCAGGAAGGTGGTGAGCTGCTCCAAGGTTTTGGATAGTGGCAGTGCCCCATCGGCAGCACGCAGCTTGTAGAACAGCGCCTCTCTGCCTGAACTATAGCCATGCAGCATCATGGGTTGGAAGTCGTGCTTCTGCTCGTTCCAGACTGGCCATGTGTGCTCAGCATCAAAGGCGTTTTCTCGCTCCGTTTGAGCCGCGTTGAGAACTGCTTCAGGAACCGCATCACGATGAACCTTGCGTGCGGTTTTCTTGGTCGGCTCGGGATCGAGCCGGAGTTTGGGTGGTGATGTTTTCATGCGATTCGGAAATGGCGTTGCACCCGGTCGAGCATGTCATCGCTCGCCTTCTCAGAAACAAAAGCGGACCTCAGCGAGCGAGGCTTGCGCAGCAGCACTCGACGGCCGGTGGCGTGGAGATGCCGGTGGATTTGATCATGCACACATCGGGCGTTGTAAGCGCTGACAAGCGGGTGCTGTGGTTCACTCTGTTCGAGGAGACCCTCACGAAGTTGCTGGATGAGTGCTTGAGCATCATGCCGCATCCATTCACCGCTCGGAGCCTTCACCGAATGCCCGAAGCGTGGCAGTCGGAACAACCCGTTCTCATGCTCAATCATGGGGATACCAAGCACCCCTAGCGCTGCAACAAGCCCAGCATCGGTGGTTTCGATCAGTTCATCCGCATCGCGCAGGCTCGGCAGTTCATTGCCTTCGGTGTAGATCGTGGCGTGATCATCACCTACCAACGTGAGCCGGATGCGATCTTCGTGGCGCAACGAAGATGCGATCATGTTGGCGTTGTGGCAGGCGCGCAGACCGCACAGAAAGGGATGCAGCGGATCTGCCTGCTCCAGGCTGCCTGAATGCCAGTCATTGTTCAGGCCATCCGTGGTAATGGCATTCCAAAGCGACTGAAGGCCCACATAAAAGGTGGTCACTTCTTCGCCGCTGCGCTCATCGAGCACCACGTCTGTGCGGATCGGAAACCCCAGGGCTCCCAGGCAGGACGCCAGGCTCAGGCTGTGAGTGGGCCACCAGCCTTCGATCATGGCGCGATGCCTGGGAACATTTCAGCGGTGAAGCTGACCTGGGGTTCATCCGTGTCGCTCAGTTCGCGTGTCGGGTCCTTGTAGATGATCTTGCCTTCGGTGGGTGAGAACCCGTGGACGGAGCTTTGGAAATTGGCGAGCGCCGTGATGGCGGTGCCGGGGTGCTGATCGGCAAAGCCTGTGGCACTGTTGCCGACAATGATGCCGGAGAACTCAAAGGTGATACGCGGGTTTTCGGCGCGGACGTAGGACACCATGCGCTGGCTGTTCTTGCGCTCCACGTACTCGCGTGTCGGCTTGATGGAGAGCTTGGTGACCAGCACACCGGTCTCGTCAGTGAGATCGTAGGCAGGACGTGTTCCGTGTTCGATGATGGCTTGCACTGGCATGGCTGTGCTCAGGCGACGGGTGTCAATTCAGCGGACTGGGCGCTGATCGAGAACCGCGTGGTGTGGCTGCGAGTTCGATCCTCGCGATTCAACTCACTCTCGCTGCGGGTGATCCTCAGGCGGCGGATGTCCCATCCCGTGCGATCAACTTCAGGCAGCGTGGCAAGCCATGCGAACAGCGCTCCACGATTGGTCAGTGCAGATCGCAGCGAAGCCACCCAGATCGCCTCCATCAGCACCGGGGTTTCATCGGCATGAGTGTGGAGGACCAGGATGCCATTCGCTTCGATCAACCTGGTGTGTGGAAACTCCAACATGTCGATGTGGCAGACAACGCAGGGTCTTTGCCTCGCTGCCATTTCCAGGCCTATGCCGATGTTCAGAGTGGTCGGCAGTCCGTTCTGCTGCCTGACATGCGTGAGGTAGTCGGCGAGCAGTTTAGCGAGTCTGTATTCGAGCGAGGGTTGATCATTCACTCCCTACTTGCCTTGTCGAAAAGCACGGGCAGCCATGGCCTTGAGTTTTTCGGCCATGGCATTCTGAAGCCTTGTTCGAGCACGGCGTTCCGCCTGGCGAAGCTGGGCATCGTTGCAGGCTTCAGGAGCATAGCTCACCTGGTTCTGAAGCTCGATGTTGGCTCCTTTATCACCACGCTTCACCACTGCCGTGCCCTGCGATGTTTTGTGAGCTCCGGTGTTCGCCCATCGGGGAATACCGCGCACGGTGCCACCGAGTGATTTGGCCGCAGCGATCCAGCCCGCTTTCACCGCACCAATCTGCCGCTGCACTTTGGCGATGTAGCGATCCAGAGCTTCTCCTTTGGAAATCACTGCCAACGTTTTGGCACTGTCAGGCACACGACCATAGCGGGCGGTGCGTGCGTTCTTGTGGAGTTCAGGGCGGATGGCTCCGATGGGGATGCCGGCCTTGGCGCACAGTTTGCGCAAGATGCGCCGAGCCTTCTCCGGTTCGCCGTTCTTGTCCGCACGCCAGTATTCACGAGCGAGTGCAGGATCAGCGGCTTCGAGTTGTTTGAAGGCTGTGCCGAGGTTGTCAGCACGTTTAAAGATACGGTTGATGTCCGCCTTGATGCGAGCCGCCAGTTTCTTGAAGGGTTTGTCTGTCAGACCAAACGGCAGCGTGATCCGCGCACTCTCCACAGCCAGCGTGCGGACTTCCTGGATGAGCAGCTTGTCCATCGGGCGCTGCACTTCTTTGGGGAAGAGAGCGATCTGCTTCTTGATCGGGTCGAGACCCGTGACTTTGCCAGTGACGCGCATGTCAGGGATCAACGGGACCGAGTTCCAAAGTGACGATGGCGTGAGGCGGACGATTCATCACAGCTTTGATGCGGTAGTCCTTGTTCTCCCAGCGCACGATCTGACCGCTGTGCGGAATGTCCGGGATGGCAGTGCGCAGCACCTTGGCGTTGAAACGAACTTCATCGACTTCACCACCGAGCACGAGCTCACCCGAAAGCATGGGTTCTGAGATCAGCGCCAGTGTGGGCTGCCCTTGGTAGAAAATGACTTTGCCGAAGTCCTGGAGGATTTCAGAAAAGTCGGCGGCGATTTCATCGTGGATGGACATGCCATGCGTGTCTCGTCAAAACGAAACAACCCTCCCCGCACAAGGCGAAGAGGGCTGCACCCGAACCCGAGGCCCACGCCCCGAGAATCCTTTAAAACACCAGTGCCATGGTGAGCGACTTGGCGGTGTTGTTGCCCCCGGCAGCTTCCACGGCGACCTTGGCCCGAATGTATTGCCGCACATCGGATGGCAGGCGCACCTTGCGAATGAAAGCGGCAGCACCGGCTCCGCCCGCGCCCGTGACTTCCATGGAGGCCAGGGCAGCGATAGTGGCGAAGGTGATGCCATCCTCCGAGTCCTCCAGTGTGACCGTGGCCTTCTTCGTGTCCGCCAGTGAAGGCAGGGCTGGAAGCGAGAGTTCCACCTCGAAGTGGCACTCGTGGGGAGGTTTCTGGATCAGGTTGAACGGATCAGTGGTTGTTGTGGCAGCAGCGGCAGGCAGGGCCACTGTGTGGATGAGTTCAGCGTCTTTGAGAGCGTGCATAAGGATGATGAATGATGAGGGTTGCTTTGATCACGTCTCGTCGTTGGCGATGGAGGCCGTGCGGATGATCGGGATGCCTTCCCATTCGGTGGGCAGTGGCGCGGGCGTGCCATTGGCGGTGGTGGCCGTGCGGCTGTTGCGCAACTGTTCGCGGGAGCGCCCGTTCATGAGGATGTGCGTCGGCTCGAAACCGAAGTCGGTGAACTTCTCGTAGGCTGAGTAGAGCAGCGAGTCGTTGAGGCTCTTCTTGCCGTTGCCGGACTCTTCCACGTTCTTGATGCGCACCGCACAGTTGCGGTTGGCCAAGCGCATCCCGATGCGGCCTGTCATCCAGTTGGTGTAGGCCTTGTAGGGGTTGCCTTCGGCATCATAGACCGTTTCCAGATCCCAGGTGTCTTGGAGGCGGATGGACTGTGCGTTGCCGAACAGGAACTCGACACACTCACGGCCCAGGCGCAGGAACCAGACCGAGGATTTGGAAGCCGCACCACCGGCATCCACCAGATGCGCGGCATCGGCTTTGATCTGCGCAAGCAGACCGGGGAAGCCTTTGCTGTCATTGCCCGTGCCATAATAAAACTGCGAGCCGATGTATTGCATGGCCGCTTCGATCACACCCGAGGCATGGTTTTCGAGCAGGCGGCCTGGATCACGGGCACCATCCACGATCTGCGCATCCACAGCGATCTGATGATCGAGGATGTGCGTTTGGAAGGTGCGCGTTTCGTAGCTGGACTTGCTGCGCGGCACGCCCTCGTTGGCGTTGCGGAAACGCACGGAAGGCAGGCCGGTGCGGACGGTCAGTTCCATCGTGGTGCCGGTCATGGTATCGGCGGGCACGACGGTGAGTTCAGGAGCCATTTTCACGGCTTCCTCAATGAGCGGGTAGCCGATACCGGCGTCCAGCTTGGCGATGTCGAGAAGGGTGGGGACAGACATGGAGGTCTAGGAGTTGAGTGTGATGGTGGTTGGGATGGATCAGGCTTTGGCGAACTGGCGGTTCCAGACCTCGGCGGCAGTGGTGGGCGCTTTGTCCCCGGCAGGTGTGATCTTGGCTGGCACCTGCGTGCCCATTTCAGCGGCGATCTGCGCGGCTTTGGCAGCGGCACGCTTGTCGAGATCCTGCTCGCGGGCGTTGAGGTCACGCACCTGCGTTTCGAGTTCCCCCGCACGCTTGCTGTGACGCTCCACATCACCCTGGACAGCGATGAGTTGACCTTTGAGTGTGTCACGTTCGGTGCAGACCTGCTGCAAGGCCGTCTGATGGGCATGCTCCTTCGTTGCCAGGCTGGCTTTGAAGGTTTCGACTTGGGCGGAGGCGTCGGTCATCAAGCTCTCGCGAGCTTTGGCATCGGCTTCCAAGGTTTGAATGCGAGCAAGCGCATCGGTAAGTTGTTCTTCGGCGGTTTTCATCGAGGTGGATGTCCGGGAAGGCGTGTCAACTCGGGCGGCTGTGATGGAGCGCAGACGGGAGATCACCTCGTCGCGACTCTTGACCGTGCCGGCCAGGTTGAAGCGCTGAGCCTTGCGAGCGCTAAAGCTCTGCCCTTCCATCGCCTCGTCAGGGATCTTGCGACCACGCGCGAGCACGGCGGTTTTGAAGTCGGTGGCGACTTCTTCAAGGTCGGACTGGATCAACGCACGCTGCTCTTCACTCAGCGACACGCCGGGCGTGCCCATGCCCTTGAACTTGCCTGCGGCAAACACCTCCACCTTCAAGCCCTGGCTGCGGAACTTTTCAGCGCTGTCGATGAACGGCAGCATCACGCCAATGGAGCCTACGCGAGCGCTGGGTGTGGCATAGACAGCATCGCACTGGGACGCGATCCAGTAGGCCGCGCTGCACATCTGGCCTGCACTGAAGGCGTGGATGGATTTGAGCTTGGCAGCATCCGCTACAGCCTGGGCCAGCTCGGGCGTGCCATTGACCGTTCCGCCCGGTGAGTCGATGTCCAGCAGGATGAATTTCACTCCATCCAGTGCGACCGCTTCTTGAATCGCCTCTGCCACCTGGTTCATGTCAGCCGCACCAAAGAGCAGCGAGGAAATCAGATCCGGGTCGCGCATGAGCGGGCCGTGGATGCGGATGATGCCAACACCATCCTCCACGGACAGCAGTGGGTTCGATGAAGGCTCAGGCAGCGTCAGACGTGCATCGAAGAACGCGACGGCTTGAGCCGCCATGCTGTGCATGGCCTCGGAGGTGATGAGCCAGGGCTGGCGGGAGAGGAGCGAATCGAGCGCGGTCACGCCCCGCTTGGAGTGTCAAAACTATCTCACATCCCCGGTTGAATTGTTTGTGCCGATGGTTCCAGATATTTTATGAGCAACGACGATTTCCGCCGAATCTTCTTCGAGCGTTATGCAGAGCAGGATGAAACCCTCGATGAAGGGTGGTTTGAGGCATTCTTTGAAGAGGCCTTCCGCAGCGGTCACCCTGCTGAGATGGACATCGAGTGGGACAATGAAACTGACAGCGGGAATTTCGCCTCTGGAGATGAAAGTGAGCGGATCTTTTCGTTTTCTGACGAGGAATTAGTCACCTACTGGACTCAATCCAGTTTCAATGGTGTCCAAGGTCCTTTTGAAAAATACGACGAGGCCGTGGAGGCGCTTGGTTATGATTCAGCTTCGTTTCCGCCGCCACCGCCTGAGCCTGAAGAAGACGGCGAGGGTGCCGATTGAATTGTTTGATTGCCACTCGGCTTCCACAGCATATCCAGAGGCACCCCGTATTTGGTGGCGGTTTCGAGGATCATTTTCGCGTCACGCGCACGCCGTTCCAGTTCCTCACCGAAGTCCGCGCCCAGTTCCTCGTAGTGATCGCTGATGGTCTTGAGCCCCATCTCGACATCGGAACGGTTTTGCTGCGCTTCACGGCCCGCATCGACGCTGAGCTTGCGCGGACACACGCAGCTAATTTTCCACCATCCCTGGACGGCGGGCAGTTCGCCACGAGCAATCGCATCGCCGATCACATAGAACCACACCGGTTTGATCAACCGCTGAATGAGGATCATCTGACGGTAGGAGAACCGGCGATCAGCTTTGGCCACCACCAATCGAACACCCGCTCCGCCAACCTTGGATGAGTCTGCTGCGAATTCATAAGGCAGCACGCCAAGCGCGGAGTCACGGCGCAGATGCTCCAGGAACCCGGTGAACGTCGGGCTGGGCCTTTTCGGCTCGAAGGAATCGAGTGATTCATTGGGCTTGAGCGCGACCAACTTCCCGCCAGTGATCTGCTGAAGGGTGGTAGGGCTGCTGGCTTCACTTGCGGCGGCCTGATCACCTTCGATGGCAAAATCTGAATCATCCTTCAGATCACCTGTCTCCGTCTTCAGCACACGGGTCACGTCGCAGTTGTCCTTCACGGCGTGCTTTTCCAAAGCGATCAACTCCATCTCGTCGATGATGTGATTGATGGAATGCTGGATCGTCGGGGCGTTGCGAACACTCGTGGCATTCTCCGGCTCAAAAACATGCAGCACGCTTTGAGCAGGCAGTTCGCGCGCGCCTTTGTCTTCGATCACGCGATATGAAACCGGCGCTCCCCAGGCATCCAGGGTGATGCCGTGGTAGCTTTTGGCGGCCGTATTTCCATCACCTATGCGGTGGGACTCGATCAACTGAAGCGCGGCAAGCCCAAGTCGGCTGCGGGTGAGATGAATGAAGTATTCACCATCCACATCCATGCCGCGACACACCAGCGACTGCACTTCCTCGAAGCTGAACCTGCCAGTGATTTCACACCTTGCCGACCATGCTCGGAAATAGGCCTCGGCTTTGCGGTTCCATTCCGGGTCATCCGACTGTGCTTGCGGGCGAATGCCATCTCCTGTGGAATAGATCGCCATGTTGCTGACCATCTCACGAACGAAGCCGGAGTTCTTGGCGAGGTAACGCGAGCGCTTCACCAGCTCACGATGCACGTGTGGCGTGAGATCCTGCTTAGCATCACGCGGTGAGGCACCAGGCACCTGACCTCGGCGCGGCGAAGGGTTGGCGGATTCGTAGATCGAGCTGATGGCCTTGGGCTTGAACCAGTCGTTCACCCATTGGAGAAGTGGATTCATGGGGCGATACGGCGGATGTGGGAAGTGGTGATCCGGCGGCGACGTTCATAGGTGTTTGGAGCCAGAACGCGCAGTGCATGGACGCATTCATCGAGCGTCTCCCTCACGGTCATCGGGAACTGCTTGGAAGCATTGGAGCCGCTGTCGCCCCAGCTCATGAGGGTCTTGCCCTCCAAAAGCATCTGCTTGGCTTTCGCCTGGATGTTGAGAACTTCTGCGACCGTGAAGCCGACGGTGAAC
>JBILPY010000742.1:0-2593 GCA_044373575.1 Prosthecobacter sp.
GTGCGGAGGCGGTGGAGTTGCCAGTCGTGCCAGACTTCAGGCGGCGAGGCATCCCACATCGGAGGAGCGGAGAGTAGTTTCATAGCTTGAGTTGGTTGGGGTTGGTAAAAGAAGAGCACGGATGGCTGGCAGTGCCTCCTCGGCAGCGCGGCGACCCGTTTCGATGTAGCGGGCGTGGTTCTCGAAGTCGGCCCACGAACTGCCGCAGTGGAAGGGATGGATGAGCACCTCGGCATCTCGCGCTTCTTTCTCCACAAGTCCGACTTGGGCGCACATGAGCGAGCGGCGGAAGGTGTCAAGCACGTTGCCATCAGCCAGGAGGTTCACGGGGCGAAGCAGTCTGGACATGAAACTCGATTTCTTGATCAGTGGAGTAAAGGTCGTGTTCTGGCAGCGGTCCAGATCATGGTAAGTCGGCAGCACATTCACCGCGATGATGGCGTCGAGATCGAAGCGCTCACGTAGCAATGTGACGGGCAAAGGATCGACAGCACCACCATCCGTGTATCGCCTGCCCTTGATAAGAACTGGCGAGCAGACGCCAGGAATGGCGGCACTGGCATGAACGGCAGGCGCGACGGGGCCGGAATCGAAAACATGGGCCTGGAGTGCATCTAGATCAGTCGCCACGACGATGAGAGGTCGCTTCAGTTGCTCGAACGTTTGTTCGCCGAGGCAGCGCTCCAGATGTCGGCGGATTTTGTTTCCGCGAATCAGCCCTGCTGTGGGAGGGATGTTGAAATCGAGCAATGCTCGCAGTGCCTTGCGGTTCGGAATCTCTTTCGCAAGCAGCTCCAAGTCCGTGCCATTGAGCCCGGTGGCATAGACTGCCCCGACATAGGCTCCCATGCTCGTGCCTGCGATGGCGGCGATGGGAATGTGGTTTTCCTCCAATACCTGAATGACGCCGACATGAGCCAGCCCGCGTGCACCACCTGCGGATAGAGCGAGCCCGATCTTGGGAACTCGGGTAACTGCGCCAGTGCCGCCATACTCCTGACCGTCATTCGCGGCGCGCAGAATCCCTGTCCCTTGGTTTGGGGTGGGATGTGTATGTTTCATAGTGACCTCCTTGCGTGCTTGGATGCACACGCCTGGGGTCTTTGTTCAAAGACACGATCTCTATAGTTGCTTCGTTTTCGGCATTACTGCCGCGCTCGTCTAACCCCCAAGCTTCGGACGTTTGCCGAACTTGCCGAGTTTGTTGGGCTTGCCGCCCATGCCGGGGAACATGCCTTTGGGCATCTGGGGCATTTTACCACCGCCCATCATGCCGGCGAGACCTCCCATGCCGCCTCCGCCCATCATGCCGCCAGCGAGCTGGGACATCATGCCTTTGTTGCCCATAAGCTTCTTCATCATCTCGTACTGCTGCACGAGCTGATTGATCTCCATGACGGGGCGTCCGCAGCCTCCGGCGATGCGCTTGCGGCGGCTGCCGTTGAGGATGTCGGGCTTGGCGCGCTCCTTCGGGGTCATGGAGAGGATGATGGCCTCGGTGTGCTTGAGCTTTTTGTCGTCCACGCCGGGCATGTTTTTCAGCGCGCCCATGCCGGGAAGCATGCCGAGGATGCCTTCCAGCGGGCCGAGTTTCTTCATGAATTTGAGCTGCCCGAGGAAGTCGTTGAAGTCGAATTTGTTCTCCTCAAAGCGGCGCATCATGCCCATCGCTTCCTTTTCATCGATCTCCTGCGAGGCTTTCTCCACGAGCGAAACGACATCGCCCATGCCGAGAATTCGCTGGGCCATGCGGTCGGGATGGAAAACTTCGAGGGCGTCCACCTTTTCACCGGTGCCGAGGAACTTCACGGGGCAGCCGGTAACCTGGCGCATGGAAAGCAGGGCACCGCCGCGTGCATCGCCGTCCAGTTTCGTCATGATGAGACCGGTGATGTTGACGGTCTCGTGAAACTTCGTGGCGACGCTGACGGCTTGCTGGCCGGTGGCGGCATCGGCGACGAGGAGGGTCTCACTCGGCTTCACAAGATCGCGGACCTGGCGGAGTTCCTTGAGGAGATCTTCATCCACTTCCTGACGACCGGCGGTGTCGAAGATGGCGATGCCACTGCCCTGTTCTTCCAGCCATTTGAGGGCGGCCTTCGTAGCCTTGACGGGATCGGTCTCGCCGACTGGCGGCACGCAAACCGGCACGCCAAGCTGCTGGCCGAGCACCTGGAGCTGGGTGATGGCGGCGGGGCGGTAAAGGTCGAGCGCGATGAGCAGCGGGCGCTTGCCCTGCTTCTTCAGCCAGGAGGCGAGCTTGGCGGACGTGGTGGTTTTACCCGCGCCGTTCAGGCCGACCATGAGGATGCGCTGCGGCGGGGAAAGATTGAGTTCGGTGGCATCGCTGCCGAGGATCTTGGCCAGCTCATCCTGGAAGATCTTCACGATCATCTGGCCGGGGCTGACGGTGCGCAGGACTTCCTCGCCCTTGGAGCGCTCGGTCACGGCTTTGATGAGGTCCTTCGTGACGTTGAAGTCCACGTCGGCCTCCAGCAGGGCCATGCGGATGTCCTTCATCGCGTCGGCGATGTTGGATTCGCTGATCTTGCCGAGTCCGCGCAGTTTGCGGAAGGCGTCTTCGAGCTTGTCG
>JBILPY010000147.1:0-8491 GCA_044373575.1 Prosthecobacter sp.
CCGAGATTGCGGGTGAGGGTCATGAGGGCACCTTTGGAGACGCTGTAGGGCATCAGATTCGGCTCGCCGCTCCAGGCGTTGACGCTGCCGATGTTGATGACGCTGCCGTGTGATTCACGCAGATACGGCAAGGCGGCGCGGATGAGGAGATAGGGCACCACGCAGTTGATCTCGAGCATGCGGCGGAACCATTTGGCGTCGGTGTCGTGAATGTTGCCGAGACCGACCTGCGCGGCGTTGTTTACCACGGCGTCAAGTTTCCCAAAGGCGCTCACGGCCTTCTCGACGAGCAATTGAGGCGCATCTTCCTCCGCGAGGTCTTTGAGCACGAGCACGGCTTTTTCCGCGCCGAGCTCCGCGAGCGTTTCCTGGCCCAAATCGGCCTCCAGGCCATGGATGAGCACTCGCGCGCCTTCCGCGACGCAACGCTTCGCGATGGCCTTGCCGATGCCAGTGACGCTGCCGGTGATGAGGATGACTTTGTTTTCGAGACGCATGTCAGGTGTGTTGTTCGGGTTCGTAACCAAAGTAGGGATAATCACTCTCAGGTACAAAGCCGGCTTCTTCGACCTCTTTTGTTTCTTCAGCGGTCGAAAGCATCGGCAAAGCCAGACTGGCGATGGTGCCGAGCACGAATTGTCCGGCCGAGCGCCGGTTGAGCATCAAGGGTTCGACTTCGGCTTTCATATCAAGCATCAGAAAAGGGCCCGGCATTTTGCTTCGCGAGTGCTTCACGCACCTTCACGCCATCGAAGGTGCCAACTTCGCTTTTCGCCTTCATCGCGAGAGCGGCAGCGGTTCCAGCGGCTTCGCCGAGGGCCATGGCTGTGGCGGTGACGCGGCTGGAGGCACTGGCTTCGCTGCTGGCGCTGTGGCAACGACCGGCGACGAGGAGATTGCTGACCTTTTGAGGCACGAGCGTGCGATAGCTGATGTCGTAAGGCTTCGGTTGGAAGCCGGAGCCGGTGAAGGGCTTGTCGAGCGTGGTCTCGGGCGGATGGATGTCGAGGAACCAACAGCCGGTGGCGATGGCGTCGTCATGACGTGTGGTCTTTTGCAAATCGTCGAGCGTGAGCACGTTCAACCCCACAATGCGTCGTGTGTCCCGCACACCGATGTAAGGGCCGCTCATGATGTAGTAGCTGTTCTCAAAGCCGAGCACCTTCGTTTTCCATTCGTTGAAGATGGTCCACGCGTCCTTGCGACCCTGGATCTCTGCACGGGTGAAATCAGCGGCGTCCGTGGCATCGGCAGGCACACGTGTGGCGTGGACGTAGCATTCGTCCTTGGCGAAGGCGAAGATGAGACCGGGGCCATAGAAGTTCGGCAGGCGGCCTTCCTTGTGCGCCTCAATGAGCACCTTCTTCGCGGCGTCCCTCGTCTCTTTCACGGGCACGACATTGCCGATGCGGAAATGCATGGTCAGCGGCATGAGCGGCGTGGATTTGATCGTCGGGCAACCGGCCCAGTGCGCGATGTCGCCATCGCCAGTGCAGTCGATCACCTGACGAGCCTCTACGCGAGTGAGGCCGTCTTTGTTCGCGATGATCACCGCCGTGATGCGGCCTTCCTTCACCTCCACGTCGCAGGCCATGCTGTGATAGAGCACCTTCAAATGGTCGCTGTGCTTCAGGATGAGTTCATCGCTCAGCAACTTGAACTCCTCGACGTTTGGAATCCACACACTGCCCCAATACTTCGTGATGAGGTCGGGCCGGAGGTCGTCGATGTGCTTCGCGCCATCCTTGGCCACGGCAAGCTTCTGCAGCAGCTCCAGCGGGATGCCTTTCACGACGAAGCGCCCCGATGGCTTGTCGATCAAGCCATCGAAATACGGCAACCCGACCGTGGTGATGATGCCGCCCGAAAAGCCAGCGCGTTCGATGAGCAAAGTCTTCGCGCCATGGCGAGCCGACGACAGTGCTGCAGCGATGCCTGCGCAGCCTCCGCCACAGACGAGGACGTCAGTTTGGATGGTTTTCATTGTCACCAATCATAGCGAACATCCCCCTCAAAGCACCACGACAAAGAGTGTGTGAAATACGACTTCTCAGTTCTATGGTTCCAACGACTCGACCCTTTCGCCAGTGAGCTGAAGCACACGCCAGAGATGCTGCACGCACTCGGCGCGCGTTAGAGTGAGCTCCTTCCGATCTGCTGCTGCAAGCCCGGCATTCGCGGGAAGATCCAGCGCTGAGAGCCAACGATTCAGCATGCCCCAAGTCGTGGGCGCGTCGGGCGTGAAGGCAGGTTGTTGTTCGCCGAATTTCCCCCAGGCGAGCATGGCTTCGATGCCCGCGCGTTGAGCTGAATCAGCGGGCACATCCGTGAAGCGTGCTTCAGCAACTGCGGGCCAGTCTTTGGCCTTTGGTGTTGCGTGATGCAGTCGGGCCAGCAGGCCAGCGAGTTCCCCGCGCGTGACGATTTTCGCAGGCTGGAAGTACACGCTGTCTGCATCGGGCAGCCAAACGCGGCGCGTGGCAAGGAGGTTCGCGGCTTCGAAATAGAGGTCATCAGGCGCGATATCGTGCCAGGGCCAGATGAGCACGCCGGGGCCTCCGTGACCGCGCACGAGACGCAGCTGCAGCTCGCGGACCTTCGGCATGGTGGTGGCGATTTCACGCGGCGGCACCGCATCGCGCAGGGACATCCATGCGAGCGTGGCGCTGGCCTGGCCAATGAGCATCATTTGATTGTGCAGACGCAGCGCGGACTGCACGACGCTGCTGACGCCGATGTTTTTGCCTGCGCCGAGCAATCCATTCATCTCGACGGGCACGAGGCCGCGCAGCGGGAAGGTGGCACGATCCGTATCCGTGTGCCAGTCGCGCGAAGGCGTCTGAACGTAGTGCCAGGGCCCGTTGCGATCACCTCCGAGGAATTTCCGGCGCGTGGGATGGAAGTCGATGTTGAACTGGAAGCCGAGGATTGAGTCGGTGGGCATCACCTTGGCCCATTTCGGCTCGCGTGTGGTGGCGCGAATATCGTTCTCGCTGAGCATCGACATCGCTTCGAGCCGCAGACCTTCGCGGACGTAGGGCTTCGGCGGCAGCTTGTCGGAGGTGCCAAATTCATCCGTGAGCTGCATGTAACGGAAGGACTGCGGGAAGTCGCCCACACGATCATGCACTTTCGTCTGCAAATGATGCAGCAGCCCGAGCGTGTGCGCCTTCGCATCGGCAAAGATGATGCGCCGCTGCGCTGGCGTGAGATCGACGATGTTCTTCTTCGAGGCTCCAGTCTCCGTTTTCTCCAAGGCATCCACCACGCGCTGCGGGAGCTGGCAGGTCGGATAGTCCTGCACGGGCCAGTTCAAGAACGTGGCCTCGGTGCCTGGCGCGAAGCCGTTATGCCAGCGATCCACGAGCCGACGATGCGTGTAAATGCTCCAGCCCGAGTGCGAGTAGATGCCCTCGCTCATGTCGCTGTCCACCCATGGCGGAGTCTTATCGAGTGCTGAAAAGGAGCGCGGATCATAGCTGGCGGGAGCGGGGATGGTGGCGTCCTTGCCGCCGGTCTCACGCAGCACCACACACCAGGAGATAGGATTCATCTCCTGCGCACCTGCATCATCGAAAGCCTCGGGCGCGCTGGGTTCATTGAAGCGCGCACGCAGGTCAGGCCCCGCGCCGTATTTCGCGCCGCTGAGGCGGATGACATCTCCCCAGTCGGAGGCATCGATGGTAAGCCTGGCATTGACTGCAAAAGCCCCCTTGGAGTCATTCGTCCTCTGAAAAGCAACACCCGTCACGGCATCCTTGATGACGCTGATTTTGTGCGGCTCATAACCGCGCACGATACGCAGCACGCCAGCCTCTACATGAGGTCTCAAGAGGTCCTCAAAGAGTTGCGCCGCAGCCGCTGACTCAATGGTTTCCGTGCCGCAGTAGGCATTACCAGGACTGGCTTTGCCATACTTTGCAGAATTATGAGCGCGTATGCGCTGCACCATTTCGAGGAAGAGTCCGCTGCGCGGGAAGTTCACGCGCTTGCCGCCGATGGTCGTCCATTCATCGAGGCAGCCCACGCCTTCCGCGCTAAACTGCCCGCCTAGCCAGTCGATGTCATTCACCAGCACGATCTTCTTCACCCCGAGTCGCGCTGCCTGCACGGCAGCCGCGCAAGCGGACTCATTACCGCCGACGATCAGTAGATCGGCTTCAATGACCTCGGCGGGAGCAAGTAGTGGCAGAAAAATGAAGGATAAAATAATGGAACGCATGAAGGGCTTTAGAATACGACGTTTAATGCCACTCCAAACATGTCTCGAGTTTTCCTTTACCTGTCGTTCGTCTGCCTGATCGCCACCACGATCTGCCGTGCGGCTGCGCCAAGTGTGGATGAGGGCAGGAAGCATTGGGCTTTTCAGCCTTTGCTAAAAGTGCCACTGCCTGAAGTGAAGCTGGCGACTTGGCCAAAGAATTGCATCGACCGCTTCATCCTCGCAAAGTTGGAGGCTGCTGGATTGAAGCCATCTGCCGAGGCAGATCGGGCGACATTAATCCGGCGAGTGACTCTGGATCTGATCGGCCTGCCGCCGACGCCGGAAGAGGTGGCGGCTTTTGTTCAGAATGAGGCACCACGAGCCTATGAGGCGCTGATCGACCGACTGCTGGCGAGCCCACGCTATGGCGAGCGCTGGGGCAGGCATTGGCTGGATCTGGCGCGCTATGCGGACACGAGCGGCTTTCACAATGATCTCGACCGGCCTCATGCGTGGAAGTATCGCGACTATGTCATCCGCAGCTTCAACGACGACAAACCCTACGCGCGATTCATCGCCGAGCAGATCGCGGGAGATGAGGTGGAAGGCGCGAATGAGCAGACGCTGATCGCCACGGGCTTCTGCCGCAATGGGCCGAGCAATGATGACAACATGGGCAAGACGCCGGAGATCATCGCACAATACCGCGCGGATCAGATGGATGATGTCATCTCCACCACGTCATCCGTTTTCCTCGGCATGACGCTGGGCTGCGCGCGCTGTCATGATCACAAAACGGAACCTCTTCTGGCGAAGGATTACTACAGCCTGATGGCGATCTTTGCCGGCACGGAGAGGCTGGGCCTGCCGAGTGGTGCCACAGATGCCAAGGACAAAAAGGTCGCTGATCCGGCGAAGCTGATGGCATTGATCGAAACGAAACCCGAGGTGTCGCCGATGCATGTGATGCTGCGTGGTCTGGCGGCAAACAAGGGTGAAGAAGTCACTGCCGCAGTGCCTGTCGTATTGACACCAAATCCGTTGCCTTTTCCCAAGCCAGATAAGACCTCACTACGCCGACGGACATTGGCGGAGTGGATCGGCGCGCCGGAGAATCCGCTGACGTGGCGGGTGATGGTGAACCGCGTGTGGCAGTATCACTTCGGTGCCGGGCTGGTGATCACGCCGAGTAACTTTGGCTTCTCTGGCGCAAAGCCGACTCACCCTGAATTGCTCGACTGGCTGGCGGGGCAGTTCATTGCAAGCGGCGGGAAGCTGAAGCCGCTGCACAAGCTCATGCTAATGTCCACGACGTATCGGCAACGATCCAGCCTGGAGCATGGTGAGCCAGACAACGCACTCCTCTCGCGCATGAACAAACAGCGCATGGAGGCCGAGGTCATACGCGATGCGGTGCTCGCCGTGAGTGGGAAGCTGAATGGCAAAATCGGCGGACCTGGAATCAAGCCACGCATTCGCGCAGAGTTGCTCGATGCAAGCCAACGCAACAAATGGCCCGTGCTGAAAACGGAGGGTGCCGAGCAATGGCGACGCAGCATTTACATCTATGTGAAGCGGCAACTGCTGATGCCGAGCATGGAACTTTTCGACGCGCCAACGACGACGGACAGTTGCGCTCTACGAACTCAAAGCACCGTTCCAACTCAGGCGTTGGTGCTGATGAATGACGAGTTCATCGAAGAGCAGGCGGGCTATCTGGCACACCGCGCGAAAGCAGAGGCTGACGAGGCGCTGCCGCAGATCGTCGAGCGACTCTTCCTGCTCACCCTTTCGCGCAAACCGACGGAGCAACGTTTGCAGCAGTCGCTAGATTTTTTACAGACACGCGAGCAAGCCAGCGACAAGGAAACCGCTCTCAGAGACCTCGCGCATGTTTTGCTCAACAGCAGCGAGTTTGTTTATATCGAATGAAGCCTCCACTCACACGTCGCCATTTATTGCAGCAAGCCGGAGCCGGGTTTGGAGGGCTGGCTTTGCAGTCGTTGATGGGTGCTGATGGGTTGCTGACGAACACGAATCCGCTGGCACCTCGCGCACCCCATTTTGCGCCTAAGGCGAAGTCGGTGATCTTCCTCTTCATGTATGGCGGGCCTTCGCATGTGGATCTTTTTGACCCGAAGCCGGAGCTGGCGAGGTGGCATGGGAAGGCGATCCCGGTGTGGAAGAAGGAAGACGCCTTCATGGGTGGGAAGACGAAGAACGTGGCAATGCAGAGCCCGTATCGCTTCGCCAAACATGGGCAGGCAGGAATCGACATGGCGGAAGTGTACCCGAACCTCGCGCGTCATGCGGACAGCCTGTGCATAATCCGCTCCATGCATGCGGAGAGTAACAATCACGCGCCTGCACTTTTCCAGATGAACTCGGGTTTTACCCAGGCGGGCAGGCCGAGCATGGGCTCGTGGGTGACGTATGGGCTCGGCTCTGAAAGCGAGAACCTACCCGCCTTTGTCGTGCTGCTGGACAAGCTCGGCGCGCCCGTGAATGGAGCGATGAATTGGTCAAACGGCTTCATGCCCGCCTCCTATCAAGGCGTGCCTTTCCGCAGCAGCGGCGAGCCCATCGCGTATCTCACGCCACCGAAGAATGTGAGCGCGACTCAGCAGCGAGCGCGGCTGGATTTACTCAAGCAATGGAATGCTGAGTATGCCGAGGCGAATCCGCAAGAGACGGCCCTGGCCGCGAGACTAAATGCTTATGAGCTGGCTTTCCGAATGCAGATGAGCGCCACGGAATGCACAGACCTGAAAGGCGAGTCCGCAGCCGTGCGCCAGATGTACGGGCTGGATCATCCGACGACGGCGCACTTCGGCAAAAACTGCCTGCTCGCGCGGCGACTCGTGGAGCGCGGTGTGCGATTCGTGCAGGTGTACAGCGGTGGCAATGAAGGCCCGAAAGCCTGGGACGCGCACGATGATCTGAAGAAGAATCACGACCTGCACTGCGCCGAGACTGATGGCCCCATCGCCGCGCTTTTGGATGATCTGAAGATCAGCGGTCTGCTGGACACAACTCTCGTCGTGTGGGGCGGCGAGTTTGGCCGCTCACCCGTGGCGGAGAACGGCAAGGGGCGCGATCACCACCCGAAAGGTTTTACCATGTGGATGGCAGGCGGCGGCATCAAAGGCGGCATGATCCATGGTGCCACGGATGAGTTTGGCTACGCGGCGGCGGAGAACAAAGTCTCCGTGCCAGATCTGCACGCCACGATCCTGCATCAACTCGGGCTGGATCACGAGCAGCTCACCTACCGCTTCACCGGGCGTGATTACCGCCTCACCGATGTGAGCGGTGATGTGGTGCGGGCACTGCTGGCGTAAGGGGTGGCCGACTTTGCGGGATACTGTTTGCCCATTTGACCTGACAAGCCTCGCGACACACTGTCGCGCCCCGATTCCCATGCTCTCCGTCCCCGAACAACTCGAAATCCTCAAGCGCGGCACTGTCACCATTCACAGCGAGAAAGAACTCGCCGAGAAGCTGTCACGCGGAAAGCCGCTGCGCATCAAGCTGGGTGTCGATCCGACCTCGCCGGACATTCATCTTGGTCATGCGGTGGGCCTGCGGAAGCTGAAGCAGTTCCAGGAACTCGGGCACCACATCGTGCTCATCATCGGCGACTTCACGGCGATGATCGGCGATCCGAGCGGCCGCTCCACAACGCGGCCTGCTTTGACTTATGACGAGGTACTGGCAAACGCGAAGACCTACACGGAGCAGGCCTTCCTGGTGCTCGACAAGGACAAAACGGAGGTCGTTTTCAACGGCTCGTGGTTCAAAGAGATGCCCTTCATGGAGGTCATCAAACTTAACGCCCGCGTGACCCTCCAGCAGATGCTTCAGCGCGAGGACTTCAAGAACCGCGTGGCGAATGGCACGGAGGTGCGCCTGCACGAGCTTCAGTATCCGATCATGCAGGGCTGGGACAGCGTGGTGGTGCGCTCAGATGTCGAGATCGGTGGCAGTGACCAGCTCTTCAACATTCTCGTGGGCCGTGACCTTCAGAAGGAAGAAGGCATGGAAGCGCAGGTCTGTATGACTTTGCCGCTGCTGGAAGGTCTGGACGGCGTGAAGAAGATGTCGAAGAGCCTCGGCAACTACGTCGGCCTCACGGATGCGCCGAAGGAAATGTTCGGAAAGCTCATGAGCATCCCGGACGAACTCATGGCCAAGTATTACCTGCTCGTGCTCGGCGAGGTGCTGGATACCACGATGCACCCGATGGAGGCCAAGAAGCAGCTCGCTGCCAACTGCGTGGCCACCTAC
>JBILPY010000148.1:0-8469 GCA_044373575.1 Prosthecobacter sp.
GACCATCGCGTTGAGGTTGCTCTTCCATTCCGGCAGCAAACCGAGCGGCGTGCCCTCCTGGTTCACGGGAATCGGCGTGCTGCCCGTGGTGTCGATGCCGATGCCCACGACCTGCGCAGGATCAAAGCCCGCCACCTTGGCCTTCGCTTGCTCCAAAGCCCCACGCGTGACGCTTTCAAGGCCGTCGAGGTAATCCTGCGGATTCTGCCGCGCCACATGCGGGTCACGCGGATCGAGCAGGATGCCCATCTCGCCGCTCGGGTAGTTAAAAACCGTCGATCCGACCTCCGCGCCGTTGTCGAGGTCGATGAGGAGAGAGCGGCAGGAATTCGTGCCATAGTCGATGCCGAGGGAGTAGCGCTTCATGGATGGTTGGAAAAGAGAGCCGGAGTGTTAGCTGAACCCTCCCGCAGTGCGAGCCAAAACCGGACGCGCATTGCGACTCGGAGATGAGCTTTCTTGATGTCACTCACGCTTACCAGGCTTGATGACGGCTTTGGGGATGAGCTTGTCCTGCGTATCTACTCTTATCTCGCAGGTGCCGGATAGCTCGTGAATCGAGGCAGTGTCGAGTACTATTAAAAACTCTCGAAATCGCCGCATAACTTGGCCTGCCTTTTGCTCCTTTAGGTTATTGAAGCGCGAGCTTCACTACAACGAGCTGAGCTGTCACTTCATGGTTGGGGACAGTTCGGTCACTTAAAACCCCGGTGGGATTTTGGTTGGGTCCCACCGGGGCATTTTGCCCCTCGCCAAAGGCGAGGTCGATGTCCGATTTCGGTTAAATTTCGTCCGACGACTGAAGCTTGACGCTTCTGCCCACCCGCGTCTCATGCGCGCCCCAACACACAACCTTATGAGCGAAGCTTTTCCTGACATCCAAAAGATCCAATTTGAGGGTCCGAAATCCAAGAACCCTCTCTCCTTCAAGCACTACAACGCCGACGAAGTCGTGGCGGGCAAGAAGATGCGTGACCACCTCCGCTTCGGCGTCGCCTACTGGCACGCCATGCGCAATAGCCTTGCCGATCCTTTTGGCGTCGGCACAGCCCAGCGTCCCTGGGATGACGGCACCGACTCCGTGGCCAATTCTCAGCGCCGCGTGTGGGCCTGCTTTGAGTTCATGGACAAGCTGGGCGTGGATTACTACTGCTTCCATGACCGCGATGTTGCCCCTGAGGGCGCGACGCTCGCCGAGAGCAACAAAAACTTCGACGCCGTGGCCGACGAACTGGAAAAGGCGCAGAAGGCCACAGGCAAGAAGCTGCTCTGGGGCACCGCCTGCCTCTTCGTGCATCCCCGCTACAATCAGGGAGCCTCGACGAGCCCCAACGCCAACGTCTTTGCCTACGCAGCCGCCCAGGTGAAGAAGGCCATGGACGTCACCCATCGCCTCGGCGGTGAAGGTTATACCTTCTGGGGTGGTCGCGAAGGCTACGCTTCTCTTTGGAACACGAACATGAAGCGCGAAGTCGATCACCTCGCCGCCTTCCTGCACATGGCCGTGGATTATAAGAAGAAGATCGGCTTCAAAGGCCCCTTCTACATCGAGCCAAAACCACGCGAGCCCTCCACCCATCAGTATGACAGCGACGCCGCTGCCTGTCTGAACTTCCTCCGCGAGCACGGCCTTATGGAGCACTTCAAGCTCAACCTGGAAACCAATCACGCTACGCTCGCCGGTCACAGCATGTGGCACGAGATGGAAGTCGCCGTCGCCGCTGGAGCGCTCGGCTCTGTGGATGCCAATACCGGTGACGAACTCATCGGCTGGGACACGGATCAATTCCCGACCGACATCTACCTCACCACACAGATGATGCTGGTCATCCTGAAGAGCGGTGGCCTGACCACCGGCGGTCTGAACTTCGACGCCAAGGTGCGCCGCGAATCCTTCGAGCCTGTTGATCTCTTCCACGCCCACATCGGCGGCATGGATGCTTTCGCTCGTGGACTCAAGATCGCTGCTTCCATCATCGAAGACGGTCGCCTCGACGCCTTCAAGAAAGCCCGCTACAGCACCTTCGACACCGGTATCGGTGCCAAGATCGAAGCCGGCACCACCAGCTTTGACGAACTCGAAGCCTACACCCTGGAAAACGGCGAGCCCCTCAGCGGCTCCGGCCGCCAGGAGATGCTGGAGAACCTCACCAACGACTTCATCTGATCGTGAAACGAACTTCCAAGTTCGTTTTCCCAGAGAGAGGCAGGTCGCAAGACCTGCCTCTTTTGTTTACAGCGCCTGTGCGAGAATGCCGATGAGCGTGTCCTGGCTCAGCGTCACTGGATTACCCTTCATGCTGCTGGCTTGGGCTGCTTTCGCGGCGATGTCGGGGAGGTCGGACTCTGAGATGCCGTAGGTGCTTAGGCGGGGAATGTCCAAACGGCGGGTCAGATCGCCAAGAAAGGCGGCGATGCGATCTCCCCGGACTTCTTGATTCCGGGTGAGTAGCATACCAGCATCGGCGAAGCGATCCTGCATCAGGTCATCGTCTGAGGCATTCACCGCATTCCAGTTGGCCAGCCAAACCGGAGCCAGGAGTGCGGCGCAGACGGCACCATGAGGCGCATGAAATTGCCCGCCAATCGGCGCGGCGAAACCATGCACAGCCCCGAGCCCTGCGTTTGCGAGGGCCATGCCGCTGAACATGGCGGCGAGGGCCAAGTCTTCCCGCGCTTCGAGATCGCTGCCATCATGGACGGCTTTTTCCAAAGAGCGGATGGCACGGCGGATGCCTTCGCGGCAGAGGGCATCGGTCATTGGCTGAGCGCGGTAGGACACAAAGGCTTCGAGGCACTGCGTGAGTGCATCCATGCCGCTGGCGGCGGTGACGGCGGGCGGGCAGTCGCGGGCCAGTTCGGGATCGACGAGGGCGATTCGGGGCAGCATCGAAACATGACGCAGGCTGGCTTTCACTCCGTGCTCTGGGCTGGCAAGGACGGCGTTGCGGGTGACTTCGGCCCCGGTGCCTGCGGTCGTGGGCATGGCGATGTAGGGCAGGGGAGTCTCGTCCAGCGCGTTGCCATCACCGACGACTTCGAGATAATGGAGCACGTCCTGGGGCTGCCGGGCCAGGGCGGCGATGGCTTTCCCGGCATCCACGGCACTGCCGCCCCCGAAGCCAATGATGACCTGCGTGCGTAGCTCCCGCGCAAAGGCTGCTCCTCGGCGAGCATCTCCAAGAGTCGGCTCCGCGGGGATGATGAAAGTCTCGCAGGTCATGCCTGCGGCAGTCAGACTTTCTTTAACGTGGGTTGCTCGCTGAGGATTGGCTCCGGTGACGATGAGGACGCGCTGCCCTAATTCGCGACAAAGCTCCGGCAGACGACGGGCGGTGCCGCAGCCGAAAATGATGCGGGTGGCAGTGGCAAATTCAAAGGCAGACATGATTTGGATGCATCAAACGAGTTTGATGTGCGGAATGACAGATAAAAGAATTGCCTTCGAAAGGCTGCGGTGATTGACAGTGCGGCTCTCTTTCCTCTAAAACATCATTTCCACCGAAAATTAGCGTCCCCCCGCAACGACCGCATGTATTCCAACGAAGAGTTCCTCATCGAACTGCTCACTGAGGCAGGCTACATCTCCGCATCTGACCTCCAGCAGGCCAAGGGGAACCGAAAAGGTCAGGAGACTCCTCTGGAGACGATGATCAAAACCGGAGTCATCAGCGATGAGCAGATTGCCCAGCTCGTGGCCTCCAACAGCGGCATGGAGTATGTGGACCTGCACGGTTTCGCCGCTAATCCGATGCTCAAGCCACTCGTGCCCATTGAGGTGGCGATGAAGTACAAGATCGTCCCCATCGGCATCAACGGCACGGCCCTTCAGATTGCCGTGGCAGACCCGTATGACTTTGAGACGCTGGATTCTCTGCCTCACGTCATCCAGCCTGAGCTGGAGTTTTACTGCTCCACGCCGAATCTGATCCGCGAGTTGATGGCGAACATTTATGGCAATGAAGCCATCATGGGCTCCGGCGGTGCGAAGATCCCTGGATCAGAGGCCGGATCGACCGATGGCGATGCGCCGATCATCAAGCTGGTGACGAACATGTTGATGGATGCCTTCCGCAATCGCGCGTCCGACATTCACATCGAGCCGCTGGAAAAAGACATCCGTGTACGTTTCCGCATGGACGGCGTGCTGGTGGACATCGAGCATCATCCGAAGCGCCTGCTTTCCTCCATCATCGCCCGCACGAAGATCATGACGGGCACGATGAGCATCGATGAGAAGCGTGTGCCGCAGGATGGACGAATCCAGATGGCCTTTGGCGACAAGGAGCTGGATCTGCGTGTCTCCATCATCCCCACTCAGAACGGTGAAAGCGTGGTCATGCGTGTGCTCGATAAGAGCAGCCTCCGCCTCGGTCTGGCGGATCTCGGCTTCTTCAGCGATGATCAGGACTGCTTTGAAAAGCTCATTTCCCTTCCGGACGGCATCGTGCTGGTGACCGGCCCGACCGGCTCTGGCAAAACGACGACGCTCTACGCCTGCCTGAACTTCATCAACCGCCCTGACCGCAAGATCATCACGGTGGAAGACCCGGTCGAGTATGAGCTTCCGGGCATCAATCAGGTAATGGTGAAAGAAGATGTGGGCATGACCTTCGGGGCCGCCCTCCGAGCCATGCTGCGTCAGGCGCCAAACATCATCATGCTTGGGGAAATCCGAGATGGTGAAACTGCCGGCATTGCCATTCAGGCATCGCTCACAGGTCACCTTGTTTTCTCCACGCTGCACACGAACGATGCGCCCAGCGCGGTGGCTCGTCTTGCGGACATCGGCGTGAAACCCTTCCTCATTGCCTCCGCTGTGCGCGGTATCCTGGCTCAGCGTCTCGTCAGAAAGCTCTGCGGCGAATGCAAGACTCCCTCTGGTCTCACTGATCGTGAGTTGCGCCACCTCGGTCTCGAAGCCAGCCAGATGGCAAATGCGAACGTGATGGGACCCAAGGGCTGCAACAAGTGCCGCAGCTCCGGCTATCGCGGACGAATGGTGATAGCGGAAATTTTCAAAGTGGACGACGAAGTCCGTACCATGATCAATCAGGATCTCACCACACCCCAGCTTCGCAAGCGTGCTCGCGAGTTGGGCATGAGAACTCTGCGTGAGGACGGCGTGCGCAAGGTGCTCGCTGGCGTGACCACTGCCGACGAGGTCATCGAATCCACCATGGGTGACGCTGACTGATGCCGAACTGAACAAACGATAACCGAGAACAGCGAACTTCCCCCCGATATGACCCCCCAGAACGTCATCGACATGCTTCAATCACGCGGAGTGATCGACTCCGGCGTGGCCGATGGGCTGAACCAGGACTGCATCCACAACGGCAAGGAGATCCTTCAGACGATCGTCGATTACGGCATCTTCCCGAACGAAGACGCCTTTTGGGCCGTGGTGGCCGAGGAACTCGGTGCGGACCACTTCGATCTCGGCACGTATGAGCCGCCGCCCTCGGTGATTAACATCATCCCCGCCGGTATGGCGCGGCTTTACGGAGCCTTCCCGGTCACGCTCGATGGTCGTGGATTGCATGTCGCCTTTACCGATCCGCTGAACCCGCAGCTCGTCGAAGATCTCCACTTTGGCCTAGGCAAGCAAATCGTGCCCGTGGTGGCGCGCCGCAGCCAGGTGCAGGCCTTGATCGACAAGCATTACGGCACAGGAGCACCAAGTATCGAGGATATCTTCGGAGGTCTCGCCGCCGCTGGTAAAGATGCACCCGAGGTGGAGGCGAACTCCGCGCCCATCGTGAAGTTTGTCGATCTCGTGATGACGCAGGCCATTAAAGAAAAGGCCTCGGACATCCACTTCGAGCCCTTCGAGCGTGAATTCAAAATCCGTTATCGTGTGGACGGCGCCCTTTATGAAATGGCACCTCCGCCGGTACATCTGGCGAACTCTGTGATCTCCCGTGTGAAGGTCATGGCGAACATGAACATCGCCGAACGCCGTGTGCCTCAGGACGGACGCATCATGACCGTGGTGAATGGCAAGCCGGTGGACATGCGTGTGAACTCCCTGCCCACTCAGCATGGCGAGTCCGTGGTGCTCCGCGTGCTTGACCGCAGCTCGGTGAACCTGGAGTTGGAGCATCTCGGGATGCCGCCCTACCTCTTCGATTACATCACCGAGACTATCGAAAAGCCGAATGGCATCTTCATCGTCACCGGCCCCACCGGCGCAGGAAAGACGACGACTCTTTATGCATGCCTCCGCCGGATCAATCAGATCGACACCAAGGTGATCACGGCTGAAGACCCGGTCGAGTATGAACTCGATGGCATCATGCAGGTGCCGATCAATGACGCTGTCGGGCTGACCTTCGCCAAAGCGCTTCGTTCCTTCCTCCGTCAGGACCCGGACAAGATCATGGTGGGGGAAATGCGTGATATGGAAACTGCGCAGATTGCCATTCAGGCCTCCCTCACCGGACACTTGGTTCTGAGCACACTCCACACGAATGACTCCGCCGGGGCCGTAACACGACTTGTGGACATGGGCGTTCAGCCCTTCCTCGTCGCCGCCACTCTGGAGGGAATCCTGGCACAACGACTCCTGCGCACCGTCTGCAAAAACTGCCGCACTCCGTATGACCCTAGCCTTTCCATCCTCAATCAGCTAGGTCTTTCCCAAAACGACATCGGTGGGAAGCAGTTTTACACTGGTGCCGGCTGCGACAAATGCGGCGGCTCCGGCTACAAGGGACGCAAGGGCATCTACGAACTGATGAATGTGACCGACCCCATCCGCGAACTCATTATCGAGAGGGCTCCCACCCTCGTGCTCAAGCAAAAGGCCATCGAACTCGGCATGATGACCCTCCGTGAGGATGGTATGCGAAATATCTACGATGGGGAAACCTCCATCGAAGAGGTGCTCAAATACACCTGATCACCGACGCCATCAGCGAAATTGCCACACATCACGCCATGAATTTGGTGGACAGAGTCAGCCCCAGCCAAGTAATCTCATAACTCATTCAATAATACCCGCCGCAGTACCGTATGCCGAAGTTTCACTACATCGCCCTTGATCAGAACGGCCAGGAAGTCGCCGGTGAGCTGGATGCCTCGAACGAAGCCGAGGCCATCAATCTCCTCCGACAGACTCAGCTCTATCCCACCCAGGTGGCTCAGGAGGGTAAAGGTGATGCAGCGGTGAAGAAACGCGCCAAATCGACAACCTCCAAGTCAGGCGGCAAAACCGTCAAGGCTGGTGCCAACGCGAAAGTGAAGGCCAAGTCACTCATGGTCTTCACCCGTCAGCTCGCGACGCTCATTGACTCGGGGTTGCCCTTGCTTCGTGGTCTCACGGTGCTCAGTCGTCAGGAGCCGAACCTGATCATGAAATCCACCATCGCTACGCTGGCGGACAACGTGCAAACAGGCAGTACCTTCTCCGAGACGCTCACGCAATTCCCGCGCATCTTTAACAAGCTCTACGTGAACATGGTGAAGGCCGGCGAGCTCGGTGGTGTGCTCGAAATCGTTCTCAACCGTCTTGCTGAGTATCAGGAGAAGGCGCAGAAGCTGCGAAACAAGGTCATGGCTGCGATGATTTATCCCATCGTCGTCATGGTCATTGCGGTGGCGATTCTCGTCTTCCTCATGCTCGTTATTGTTCCGAAGTTTGAAAAGATCTTCGAGGAAATGCTGGGTGATAAGAACAAGCTGCCCACACTGACCAAGTATGTCATCGGCTTCAGCCGCTGGATGGGGGATAATTTCTTCTTCCTTGCCATTGGTGCAGGCGTCCTCTTCGTCGGTTGGCGTCTCTTTGCCTCTACTGCCGGTGGTCGCCGTGCCATTGACGGGTGGATGCTGAAGCTGCCGCTCTTTGGAGATGTTCAGCGTAAGACCGCCATTTCCCGTTTCACCCGCACGCTCGGAACTCTTGTGACCTCCGGTGTGCCGATCCTCCAGGCGCTGAACATCACTCGTGAGACTGCTGGCAATGCAATCGTCTCTGAATCCATCGTCAAAGTTCACGATGCCGTGAAGGAAGGTGAATCCATGGTCGCTCCGCTCGAATCCAGCAGCGTCTTCCCGCCGATGGTGATTTCCATGGTGGATGTCGGTGAGGAAACCGGTCAGCTCCCCGAAATGCTCCTGAAGATTGCTGATGTGTATGAAGATGAAGTGGATAACTCCGTCTCCGCTCTCACTTCCATGCTCGAACCCATCATGATCGTGGTTCTGGCCCTCGTCGTCGGCACGATCGTGCTCGCCCTCTTCCTGCCCCTCATTGAGGTGATCAAGCAGCTCAGTGCTGGTCCAGGTTCATAGTCGCGATAAGAACTCATCCCCCCCACCAACCATGAAAATCCAGAAGCGCCCCGTTCACCGGAATGCCTTCACGCTGGTTGAACTGATCACGGTCATCAGTGTAATCGTGATCTTGTTCGGCCTCGTCGTCGGAGGTTATAGCTATGCAGACCGCTCCTCCAAGCGGAGTAG
>JBILPY010000149.1:0-8430 GCA_044373575.1 Prosthecobacter sp.
GAGCCCCCACCACAGCAGCGACTGGAAGAAGTAGTTCGGGTGACGCGAGTAGTGCCACAGGCCCGCCTGGCAGATGCCACCAGCTGGGTGCTCACGTCGGAAGCGCGCGAGCTGTGCATCGGCCACGCCTTCACCGATCAGGGCCAGGCACCACATCGCCAGTCCGATGACCTCCAGTAGATGAAAGCCGGGCGCGCTTTGCTGGGAGATCAATCTTACCGGCAGCATGAGCAGCCACACCAGCGCCGCCTGCATGAGAAAAAAACCGAGGAAGGCGCGCTTCAAGTTCGCCTGCCACTTCTCCCGCAGCACGGCATAGCGCACATCTTCCTTGGGGTGATGACTGGCGACTCTCCGCCAGAGGTAGATCCCCAGCCGCAGGCTCCAGGCACCGACGAGAACCGCGATGGCCATGCGCCTCGGCAGCCAGCCCGCGCCCGAGGCTGCATACCATAGCGCCACGGGAGCGAAGGATAGGGACCACGTCACATCGACGAAGGAGTAGTTCTCCAGCCGCACACTGAGCCACCAGGTGAAGATGAACAGGGCGATGAGGATAAGCGCGGCGATGATCATGAGACGGAGGTGTTGTGTTGGGGGCGGCGCATCCGGGCCAGCCGCTCAATGACCGGCTTGGTGGTGAAATAGAGTACTGCCAGCACGAGAGGAGCGATCAGGCACCACGCCACGATGCCATAGAGAGCCGTCATGCCGTAGTCGCGGAAGAACGGTCCCGGTTCTTCGAAGAAGCGCTTCATCATTGAGGGGATGTGAATGCTCACATGCGGTGCATTGAAAAGCCACTCCCCCGCGCGGTAGAAGACGAGCAGCAGGCTCCACTGAAGCGGATACGAGATCGTCTTGAAGGCCTGGAGCACCGGCTGATTCAGCTTCATCGGTACGCCAATCATCAGGGTCAGCAGCGTGTTCGATCCGATGATCGGGAAGATGCCCAGCGTCACTCCCCAGGACACCGCCTGCGCGATCTTCGGCGGCGTCACGCCCTGAGTGAGCTGCTGCACGATGGGCCGGACGAACCACCGGTGGAGTGCGGCCTTCATTCCCGACTCCTTCGCAGCAGCACCTCTTCCACACGCGCCGTGAGCGGCACCTTGAAGAGCTGGATCAGTGCATACACCGCCATGGCGATGTTCCCCAGCAGGAGGATGGCGATCAACCACGCGCCGCGGGCCACCCACGACACTTCCTTGTAAACCACCCAGCACCAGAAGGTGAGGAAGCCCCAGTACGCGTCAAACAGGGTCGCGATGAACCAAGGATGCGTCCATGTCTCATACGGGATCTTCCACAGGGGCACCTGCTTGCTCGCCCAGGTGGTGACGCAGAGCATCGACATCAGCACGACGACGAAGAAGAGGCGGAGGGCGAGGATCATGATCTGTCAGCTACCAAGTGCGATGCAGCACCGCGTTGTTAGGTCGGGTATAGACGGCCTGGATGACACTGATGTTCCGTGTGGCAAAGGCCGCCTCGCAGTACTGGAGGTAGAGGTTCCATTTGCGGATGAAGCGGTCGTCGAAGCCCAGTGCCTGCACGTCGTCGAGCTTGGCGTTGAAGCGCTCGAACCAGAGGCGCAGGGTCTTCGCGTAGCCTGCGCCCAGGTCCTCCAGCCCATGCAGGAACATGTCGCCGCTCCTGTTCACCGCTTCGTTGATGCGTGCCATGCTCAGCAGCAGGGAACCGGGGAAGATATGCTTCTGGATCCAGTCCACCCCGCGCTTCAGGTTGTCATAGCGACAGTCGGGGACGGTGATCACTTGGAAAGCCAGCATCCCGTTCGGCTTCAGCACCTCGTGGCATTTGGCGAAGTAACCATCGACATACGCATCGCCCACGGCCTCCAGCATCTCAATGGAGGCGATCTTGTCGAACTGCCCCGTCACATGCCGATAGTCCTGGAGCCGAATCTCGATCAGGTGATCCAGCCCCTCACGCTTCACACGCTCCGTGGCAAACTTGTGCTGCTCCTGGGAGATCGTCACTGCTGTCACGCGGCAGCCGTGCTCGCGGGCCGCATGGGTGCAAAAGCCACCCCAGCCGCAGCCGATCTCCAGGACGTGGTCGGTGGGCTTCAGCTCCAGCTTCTGGCAAAGCGCCTCATACTTCTGCCACTGCGCGCCTTCGAGTGGCTGGCCCTCGTCGGTGAACTTTGCCGCCGAGTAGGTCATCGTCTCGTCCAGCCACAGGGCGTAGAAGTCATTTCCGAGATCGTAGTGCTCGGCGATGTTCCTTCGACTTGTCTTCAGGCTGTTCGGGCGCAGGCGATGCAGCACGTGGTTGTACAGTTTGAGCAGATTCGTTCCCGCGAGTCGCGTGGAAGAGGCTCTGCTGCCCTGCGTGGCGTGGATGTTTTGGATGAACCACGAGATGACTCCCGCCACGTCATCGCTGTCCCAGTCACCCTCCACATAGGCCTCGCCGAAGCCCACGTTACCAAACAGCGCGCAGTGGCGGAAGAACTCCCAGCTACGCACCCTCATTTCGACGCTGACGGGCGTCGCGTGATCGCCCAGCCGATGCTCACTGCCATCCGGCAGGGTCATGCGCAGCCCGCCGATGGGGAAGCTCCGCAGCGTGCCCATCACGAGCCGTTCATAGAAGCCCATGCGGCGTGCGGGAGCCGATAGGGCGTCGAGTTCATCATTGAGGGTCAGCGTGCGGGAGTTCATGCTATTTGGGAGAAATGGAGCGGTGGGGGCGATAGACCCCACTCTGGAGGTCCGGCTGATCCGCCTTGCGGTTTACGCGCAGACCCTTCATCCAGAGGCGCAAAGCATGATAATGGATGAGAAATATCACGCGCAGCGTCACCAGCGGGTAGCGGATAAAGGCAGACAGCAGGGCCCCATCGGTCATCTCCCGGCGCTCACCGTTCAGCGTGGTGATCAGCACCCGCCCGTCACTGTCGTGATCATCCACATGGATCTCCAGATGCTCTCCAGGCAGCCGCAGCTTGAAGTCGAACATCAGTTCCAGCCCCATGAAGGGCGAGACATAGAAGTGCTTCGGCGTCACGAGGTGGAAGCGCTCCCCGCCGCTCTCATACTCCGTCAGCACGTATGGCTTCTGCTCATGAAAGGTGTTCGTCACCTCCGCCACGGCGGCCACGGGCCGGCCCTCCGCATCATAGGCATAGTAGAAGCACACCGGATTGAAGATATACCCCAGCACACGGGGGAAGGTCAGCAGCATCACGCGGGTGATCCTCGTCGTGTCCACACCCGCCTCCTGCATGGTTTGCAGCACGTTGGCCTTCGCCGTCGCACCGTCTCGGACGATGTGATCCCTGTCGTAAAAGGAAAAGAGGCTCCAGCGGTTCCGCTTGAAGCAATGCAGCCGCGCGGACAGTGCCTCCAGCTCATCCAGGTCCAGCCATAAGTAGAACACGCCATACGCAAAGCGGTGCTGCTTCGGCCTGAGCCGATGGTGCAGCACGCGGCAGCGGTAGAGCGCCGAGTTCATCCTACCAGGGCTCCTCCCCGAGGATGTCACGGCAGACATTCACCGCCGACATAAAGCCGTCCTCATGGAAGCCATAGCGCGTCCAGGCACCGCAGAAATAGGTCGTCTGGTCCTTGGAGATCTGATTCAGCTCAGGCACACGCTTCTGCGCCGCCGTGGCCTTCACGTCGAAGAGCGGGTGCTCATACTGGATGCGCTTCAGCACCTTCGCGGGATCGACGGCGTCCGCGCCATTGATGCTGACAAAGTAGTTCGTCTTCTCAGACACGCCTTGCAGCAGGTTCATCCAGTAGTGCGTGCTCGGCTGGATCACTCCCTGCTTGTCGAACTCGATGTGGTAGTTCCACGCCGCCCAGCACTTCTTGGTCTTCGGCATGAAGCGGTCATCCGTGTGCAGTGTCGCCACATTTGGCTGATACCGGAAAGCGGGCAGGACTTCCTCCTCCAGAGACGTGGGCTCCGCGAGCATGCGCATCGTGGTCGGAGTGTGCGTGGCCAGGATCACCTTGTCATAGGTCTTCGGCGCATGGCCGAGTGCATACACCACCGCCTTGCCATTGCGCCTCTCCACACGCTCCACCGGCGTGTTCAGCCAGATCCGATCCCGGAAGGGCGGCACCATCTTCCGCACATACTGGCGGCTGCCATCCACCACCGTCCACCAGGGGTGGCGTGTCTTCATGCCGAGGAAGCCGTGATTAAACCAGAAGTGCATCAGCGTCTTGGCCGGGAAGTCCAGCATCTGCTCCGGCGGGGTGGACCACACCGCACTGCCCATCGGGATGATGTACAGGTCCAGGAAGTCCTGCCCATAGTCCCGCGCCGCCACATACTCCCTCAGCGTTAGCCCCTCCACACTGGGATCATTCATCGCCTCCACCGTCTCTTCATTGAAGCGCTTGATCTTCAGCAGGAAGCTCCAGAACCGCGGGCTGAGCAGATTGCTCCGCTGGCCAAAGATCGTGTCCAGATTCTTGCCGTTGTACTCATACCCGGTCGGCAGATGGCGGAGGCTGAAGGACATGTCCGTCCGCTTCGTCTCCACGCCCAGGTCTTTAAACAGGCGGCAGAGCAGGGGATAGGTCTGGTGATTGAAGACCATGAAGCCCGTGTCGATCGGCAGTTCCCTCCCATCCTCCGGCACCGTCACCGTGTTTGTGTGCCCGCCGATGTAGTCCGCCGCTTCATAGACGGTGATGTCGTGGCGCTGATGGAGGAAATGGGCGCACCCCAGCCCGGAGATGCCGGAGCCGATGATGGCGATGCTTTGACGTGACATGGGGGTTCGGGAGATCTTTGTCTAACTTGAGCTGGTTGTTCGCCTGTGCCTGGAAAGTGGATTCACATAGTTGCCGTTCCTGCTGAAAAGGACTCAGCCGATATTGGTAAAGGCTCGCCTCAGCGCCGCATACTCCTCCTTCGCCTCGGATTCGTCCTCCACCGTCTGCATCACCTCATGGCACAGCGCCTCGCGGTAGTCATCCAGCAGGCGGTACAGCGCCGTCCGCAGGGTGCCGTATTTGATGCCGAGCTGCTCAGCGAGCCGGCTGCCGTCATGGTCCACCAGGCTGCCGCCGCTGATCAGCACCGGGCGCAGCGTGTCAAAGAGGGCTCCCCGCCCCTTCACGACGTAGGTGGCCCGCAGGCGCTGCATCACCAGGTTCAGCAGCTCCTGCGCCCATTGGCGGTCATAGAGGCGGTCAGGACTCTCATGATGAGACCTCTCCTCCAGCTCGAAGCGCCCTTCCGCTTCAGCGATGGCGGCGATGGTCTCCTGGCTGATCTCCCGCTCCTGCCGCTTCAGTTGATCTCTGTGCCAGGTGTTTAGAAAGCGCCGCAGCGCCACCAGGAGGAAGCAGCGCAGCCGCCCCTTCTCCGCATCCGCGATGCCGAAGGTATCCAGTCGTAGTAGCTTGGAGAGGAACTCATGCAGCACATCGTCTGCGTCATGATGCGGCAGGCCGGAGCGCCGGATGTAGCAGTAGAGCGGGTAATGGTAGGCCCTGCACAGATCCTCCAGCGCCATCTTGGCCTGCTCAGCATCTCCCCCCCTCAGTCGCGCGATCACGCTCCAATGAGTCGTCGGCAGCTCATCGGGCTGCTGGGCGGGTGGAGAGACGTTTGGAGACATCGGGATCGGCATCAAACCATGGCTCCTCACTTCGGCAAGGACTCAGCAACCATCCCCACCGCCTGCCGCGCCTCCGCCTCGCCCAGGTCATCCAGAGGGATATACACGATGTCACGGAAGAAGCCGTTGGCGCCCGCGTAGAGCAGGGCCGTCCCTGGGCGGCTCAGCGCATCACTATGGGCGGTGCCTAGCACCTGACCGTCCAGCACGACGGTGAAGTCGTCGCCGATCGCCCGCAGCTCCATGTTCAGCCATTCATCCCCACCGTAGGAGCGCGGCAGAGGCCACTCACCGATCCCCATGCCACCCGCTGCGGTGGTGATCTTGACCTTCCAGGCATGCAAATCCACCTCGAGTCGTGCCTGCGCCGCTGGCGCATCACACCTCCGCAGCGCGAGCACGATGCCGCCTGCGTCAGCATTCGCGCGGAAAGAGGCCCGCAGGATCGCATTCCGGCTGCTCGGGCCCGCCGCCGGGCCGGCGTTATCCAGGCGCATCGCCTCATTCTCCCAGCGGATGCCGGGTGCCTTGTCCAGCTTCGCCGGCGCATCCCATAGCCTGATCGCGCGCGCCTCCAGGGCGGCAGGCAGGGCGCCCGGTCCCACTGCGCCGCTCCTCTCCGCCTCCCTGGGCCCCACCCTCAGCAGCCACGTGCCCGCCCCCAGCAGCACCGCAGCGGCAGAGCCAAAGACAAGCCGCCTGCGCCCTTTGGCCAGAGACCCGCCGGCTTCAGCCACCGCAGCAGCGCCTGATGGTGGCTGGAGACCGGCGCTCCCTGCCCCCACACGCTCCACGTCCCGCTTCATCTCCAGCGCCGTGCTGTAGCGCTTCTCCCGGTCCGCCTGCATCGCCCGGTCCACGATGGCGTCAAAGCGCGCGTCCATCTGCGGCACCACCCCGCTCGGCAGCTCGAAGCGCCCGCGCGGGATCTTCCCCGTCAGCATCTGGTAAAGCATCACCCCCACCGCATAAATGTCTGCCCGCCCGTCCATCTCCATCCCTGGGATCAGCGCCTCTGGGGCCAAGAAGTCCGGCGTGCCCAGCCTCACGTCACTCCGCGTCATCAGCGTGCTCTCCACATTCACCGCCTTTGCCAGGCCAAAGTCCGCCACCTTCACCCGGCCCCGGCGGTCGATCATGATGTTCGAGGGCTTGATGTCCCGGTGCACGATCCCCTCCTCATGCGCAAAGGCCAGCGCCTCACACACCTCCGCCACGATCTGCCCCGCCCGTTGCGGCTCGATTCGCCCCTCACTGGCGATGACCTGCCCCACGTCCGTCCCCTCCACAAACTCCATCACAAAGTACAGCAGCCTCCCGCCCTGCCCCACTTGACGTGCAGCCCCTTCACCCATCTCCCCCAAGTCCACCTCCCCCGCGTCAAACACCGCCACAATTTTCGGGTGGCTCAGCTGCGCCATCGCCTGCGCCTCCTGCTGGAAGCGCGCCGCGAACTGCATCCCATCCCCGCCCTCCAGGACCTCCGGCGGCAGCACCTTGATGGCCACCGCCCGCTTCAGCGCCCTTTGAGTCGCCTTATAGACTGCCCCCATGCCGCCTCGGGCGATCAGGGCCGTGATTTCATACTGCGGCAGCAAGCCTTGCAGCAGCTCCACACCCGGTGGCTCCCAGCCACGCCGGCTGGCGGAGGTCCGCCTCGGGTCAAATGCGCCCGCTCCTATGGCCAGCAGCGCCTCAGCCTCGGCCCCCGTCACCCCCTCAGCCTTGGGCACGGGGCTGGGAAGGGGATGGGTTACGCCAGAGTCGTACATGAGGGGAATCAGTAAACGCAGCATTTAGCGCCTTTCCTCCCCCGATAACAAGACAGGTATTCCAACCCGAAAGAATATATTTTCGTAATGGATGCCTGCAAATCCGGTAATCCACTATGGGCATGAGCATCATCACCAACTGGGACTCTGAGGGAGGGGCATACGACATGCCCGATGGAGGTCATTGGGATGCTGAGCCTGCGCCACCGCTAAAGCCAGTAAAGAAAAAGAAGCCCTTCCATAGGGCACCCAAACCAGCCACCCCGAACCCACCCAGCCCAAATACCATGAGCCACACCTTCAAGTTCACCGTTTCTCCCAAATCCACCGGCGGCTTCCGCGCCAACGCTGTCCTCGGCCCTCAGATCGATGAAGCAGCGCTCGTCGCCGCCATCGCCGCTGAAGCAGGTGTGGGCCCCGAAAAGGTGCCCCTCGTCATCAAAGGCTTCTTTGCCCGCCTGCGTGGCTGCACCAACGGCTGTGACTGGGCCACCGCCCTTTTTGGCGAGCTCAGCGTGCGCCCCACCTGCGGCGGCAGCAGCCCCACTCCTGATGGCTTTCAGAACGCGGATGAGATCAATGCAGACATCGCCCTCTCCTTCACTTCAGAGGTCATCCAGCAATGGCGCACCACGCTGCAACTGGAAAGCCAGGGCACCAAGGGCCTCGTCACCCCCGTGATCGACACGATCCTCTGCCTCGCGGACAACGCCGAGGATCACTACGTCGTCATGGACAACATCCGCCTCTACGGCCACGACCTGCGCTTTGATAAGAGCGATGTGCTCCAGGGCGTCTTCTTCATCAAGGCAGACGGCACCGAGGTCCGCGCCACCGTCTATGGCCCCATCAACCCGAGCGACGTCACCGTGCTCGTCCCCGCCGGGCTGACCGGCGCCCTCCAGGTGCGCATCTCCGCCCACATCAACGGCAGCCTGCGCACCTACCTCTACACGCGCACCCTGTCATGATCGCCGGCGGATCGCCTCTCCCACGGCAGCCTATCGCATGGGCTGCCGCTGCCCATCGCATAGGCCGCTGTCG
>JBILPY010000745.1:0-2567 GCA_044373575.1 Prosthecobacter sp.
TTTACCATCCGTGATTTCCATCACGGCTTCCGCAAAGTCGGCACGACGCGAATCAATGACGTGTTTCACGCCCAGGACGGTGAGCAGCGAGCGTTTGGCTGCGCTACCAGCACTGGCGATGACTTCCGCGCCGAGATGATGGGCGATTTGAATCGCAGCCATGCCCACGCCGCCTGCGCCTGCATGAACGAGCACACGCTCGCCCGGTTGCACCTGCGCCACGGTTTTCAGCGCATGCCAGGAGGTCATGAAGACCACGGGCAGCGTCGCCGCTTCTTCAAACGACAGGCCATCGGGGATGATGCGCACATCACCAGCACGAGCCATCGAGTCGGTGGCAAGACCGAACACAGCGAGACCAAATACGCGGTCACCGGCCTTCACATGCGTGACACCAGCGCCGACGGTTTTCACCACGCCGGCCACCTCATCGCCAAAGATGCGTGCATCGGCTGTTTCGGCGGGATAAAGCGCCAGCGCCTTGAGCACATCGCGGAAGTTCATGCCAGCGGCCTTCACATCGATTACAACCTCGCCTGCGCCACAAGGCGGCAGAGCAAAGGGAACGAGACGCAGGGCATCAAGCAAACCGCGTTCGCGGGATTCAAGACGCAGCGGCACGTTGCGATCCAACACCTGCTCTCGCGGCTCCAAACCGCGAGTGATGCGGCGGACATAACGAGCCTCGCCACGGAAGGCGATTTCGCGTTCGCCGTCTTCTTGAAGCAGCTCGTTCCAAACCAGCTCGTTGTCGGTGGCTGAAGCTTCGGAGGGAAGGTCAATGCCACGGCAGGTGAAGTTGTTGTGTTCGTTGGCGATCACGCGCATCAGGCCGATGGAGGGAGCTTGCGCGAGAGCGATGGAATGATCACGTCCGACGGCTTGTGCGCCGCGTGTGATGACATCCAGATGCAGTTTGGCGGCTGGATGCATGATTTCGAGTGTCTGAGTCAGATGGAACAAGCCATCGGTACCGAGCATGTCCGCACTGGGATCGGTTTCATCAAGGCTCCACAGGAAGACGAAGCGCTCAGGGGCTTCATCGGCGCAGGATTGTAGCAGTTGCTTCCAATCTTCGGGTGCTTCGGCACGCAGCGTGAATGCATCCACTCCTTCTGATTTGAAGGCCGTGCCACGATGCGCGATGCGACAGCGCACACCGCTAAGACGGAGCTGGGTGGCGAGGTTTTCACCAAGGCCGGATGAATCAGCAAAGACGAGCCAGGACTTCTCGGCAGGTGCTTCGACAATGGCTGGTGCAATCGCGACTTGCTGACTCCATGGCTTGCGGGCCATGAGGCCGATGAGGCTTTCGCCGCCTTGAGAGCGGATCAGGCCGGAGAGTGAGGCGGTTTCGCTGAAACCCGTTTCGCTGAGCACTTTCTGCCATTGCTCGCGCTCCAGCAGCGGATGATGAGGACGCAGATCGCGATCCGTGAAGCGCCACCAGCCGCTCGTGAGGCCGAAGACGGCGTTCAGCCACAAATGCGGCGTGGCGACATCGACAAAGAGCAAGCTGCCGCCGGGGGCGAGCAGGTGGTTGATGTTGCGCAACGCGTAGCGCACGTCGCTGACGGCATGGATGACGTTGGTGCCAAGAATGATGTCGAAGGAACCGAGTTCGAACTCCTGCTCGTTGCCGGGCTTTTCGAGATCGAAGGTGTGAAACTCGACTTCGGGATATGCGGCCAGCTTTTGACGCGCAGCGGGGAAGAAGGCGGCGGAGACATCGCTGAAGACATACGAATGCACGCCACGCTCAATGAGCGGCAGCACCTGTGAGGCGAGGCCGCCCGTGCCTGCGCCAATCTCCAGAATGCGCAGTCCACGTCCTTCAGGAAGCTGACGCGCAGCCTCCGCCACAGCACTGCCGATGGCGGCAAGCCAGGGACTCGTGACGAGACCATCGCCATAAAACTGATCGAGCAAATCAGCGCCGCCGCTGGTGAACAAGACCTGCACGGCTTCCTTTTCACCACGCATGATAGGGCCGAGATCCGCGCACGTTGCGCCGCAGATCAGAGCCTCGGGCAGATGCCCCGGATACTTGCCCAGACTATCGCTGAGCAGGCTGGACGCGGAGTCCGCCGCTTCACTGAACGCAGGTGTCGTTTGGTATCCCAGACCTTCCCGACTGAGCAGTCCCTGCTTCACCAGGTTGTCCATCAACTGCACGAATGAACGACGCATGGATTCGGCAACGCCGAGTGATTTGGCCGTGAAACTGCCCTCCACGCCCATGGCACGCAGACCGCTGGCGACTTGCGCGGCGGTCAGTTCATCACCTGCGGCACTCGCGGCATCCAGATTGGCGCGGCCACGCATGTCGAGCACTTCATCCAGCGCGTGCTGGGCCACTTCATGCAGCCGGGTCAACGCCACCGGAGCAGGTGAAGCAGCGCGTGATCCCGTGGGACGATTCTCCCAGGCGACGTGGTAGGTCACATCGCGGCCTTTGCCGGTCTTGCCCGTGCGCTTGGCTCCTTCGACGCTGATGGCTCGGAAGCCGTCGATGCGGACACAGGGCCGTCCTGCTTCGTCAAACAAGTCGATGCCGCCTTCGACAA
>JBILPY010000746.1:0-2564 GCA_044373575.1 Prosthecobacter sp.
ATGAAGAGGAAATGCTAAGGCAGAGGTCCTGGCTATTATTCGCCGTGATCTCGACCGTCAAATATACCGAAGCCAGTCGTGCCGCTGTGGATTACATCGCCATCACGGATCCGCTCGGCATGAGTGGTGAGCGCTGGTATTATCAGCTTGAGATGAAAGCGGCAGCTCGGATTCATCATCAGTTTACCAATGAAGGGATCAGCCTTGAACAGGGTCACGAAATGATCATGGCCTCCTGGCACAAGGTCACGTCAGAGACGCTCGCCGTAATGGCAACTCCAAGCATAACTGATGCGCCATAGTGGGAAGATCATGTTCTTCGGGGCTGAGCTCACTCATTCCAATGGATGCCACACCACTCACACCCGGACCACCATCCCATGAGCGAGCCTGAGACAACATCCGCCATACCGGTCGTCGTGAGTGACTGGGGGGAACGGAGCCATGTGCAGACGCTCGTCCTCATGGCAGCCACTAGTTTTGGCGTCTATCTATGCTATCTACTAGCCAGACCTTTTCTACCCGCACTCGTTTGGGCCGTCATGCTAGCTGTCTTGTTTACACCGTTTCAGTTCTGGCTTGAGTCAAAGCTTCATCGCCCAGGCTTGGCGGCCATGGTTGCCGTTGTAGTGATCGCACTTATTGTCGTGGTGCCAGCCACATTTGTCGGGAAGAGTCTAGTCATACAAGCGGCCACAGGGGCACAGCTCATCGAATCCAAAGTTAATTCGGGCGAATGGCGGCGCGCCATCGAAGCCCAGCCACGCTTTGCACCACTGGCTGACAGAATAGAGCAGGACCTGGATCTTCCCGGAACAATGAAGACCTTCGTCACCTGGCTCAGCAGCACCACGGGCTCGCTCGTCACAGGCTCCCTTGTTCAGGCTGTCAGCTTCTGCGTTGTCTTTTACCTGCTGTTCTTTTTTCTTCGAGATCGACGCATTGCCCTGCACTCACTTCGACGTCTTTCACCTCTGGTGAAGGAAGATATGGACGAAGGCATTCATCGCGTGGCCGACACCATTCATGCCATGGTTTATGGCACCCTCGCCGTCTCAGCCATTCAGGGACTGCTCGGCGGCCTCATGTTCTGGTGGCTGGATCTACCAGCGCCCCTGCTCTGGGGTGTTGTGATGGCTTTCCTCGCAGTCATACCCGTGATCGGAGCATTTGTTGTGTGGATACCCGCAGCTCTATTCCTGGCGTTGGAAGGCAGTTGGGGAAAAGCGCTCATTCTCACTGTCTGGGGCGTGATCGTCGTCGGCACCGTTGATAATCTCCTGCGCCCCGTTCTTGTCGGCAATCGGTTGAAGCTTCACACGGTACTGTCTTTCTTGTCTGTGGTCGGGGGGCTTTCACTCTTTGGACCTTCGGGCATCATCCTCGGCCCAGTGGTTCTCACCATCACCACCGTACTGCTGGAGATTTGGACCCAGCGCACACGTGGTGCTGTCTGATTGAAGCGCAGAACTATATCACCTCACTCTGCTTCAGCGCCACATTCAGCGTCTCCAGGAACTCATTCACTTTGATTGGCTTGGTCAAATACCGGAAGAACCCTGCTTTGATCCCCTGCTCAATGTCACGAGGGATCGCATTCGCGCTCAAAGCCACGATCGGAATGTGTGCGGTCAGTGGGTCTTGGCGGATGAGTTTCATCGCCTCTACACCACTAATCCCAGGAAGATTGATGTCCATCAGGATCACATCAGGGAGGTAACCTCGGGCCAGAGCGATGCCATCCTTCCCATTACCTGCAGTTAGCAGGCGCATGTCAGCACGTCTCGAGATAAGCTGTTCGATAAGCCTGACGTTTGCAAGATTATCCTCAATGTAGAGAAGCAGGCGAGGTCGTGGTCCCACATGCAGCAGTTCTTCGACAGACATCGTCGCGTCCGCCTTACCAATCTCTAAATGGGGATCGACAGCCGTGGTGAGCTCGATCCAAAACACACTCCCCTTCCCCACCTCACTATCCACTCCTATTTGTCCATGCATCAGCTCCATCAACCGTTTGCTCACGACCAAACCAATGCCCGTCCCCTCTTCACCGCTGGCCTCCTGGCCCAAACGATTGAAGGACTGAAACAACTGTGAAAGTTTCTCAGGAGATAGCCCTTCACCGGTGTCGCGCACGCTAATGCGCACGCGCCCTGGTGCCACTGCGCTGCATGCCACCTCCACGCTGCCACGCGCTCGGTTGTATTTGATGGCGTTGGAAAGTAGGTTGATCAGCACCTGCTTCAATCGTGTGCGGTCTGACTGGATAAAGCATGGTGTTTCAAAATGTGGGAACGTCATGCCAATGCCGCGCTTCTGCGCCAGTGGCTCGATCATCGACTGACATTCGATCATCACTTCCAGCAGTGACACAGGCTCCAGCGAGAGCGAAAGTCGGCCAGACTCGATTACTGCGAGGTCCAGGATATCATTGATCAACTCCAGCAGATACCAGCCCGCATGGAGGATCTGGTCGATGCTTGCCTTCTGCGTCGGACTTGGCAGTGGTGAGTCCGATTCCATCAGCTGGGCAAACCCGAGAATGGCGTTCAGAGGTGATCTCA